>NZ_LZJE01000317.1:0-8741 GCF_001666865.1 Mycobacterium sp. E136 | reverse complement strand
CGCGCTGATCGAGCGCACCGGCGCCCGGGGCCTGGCCGGCGACCTGTTCGTCGACGGAGCGCTCGGCTCGCGCACCGCCTGGCTGCACGAGCCCTACGCCGACGCGCCCGGCTGTGTCGGCAACACCTATCTCGACCGCGACGCGATCGCGGCGCACCTGCAGGCCTGTACGCAAGCCGGCATCCCCGCCGGCTTCCATGTGATCGGCGACGCGGCCGTCACCGCCGTCGTCGACGCGCTCGAGACCGTCGTCGCATCGGCCGGAGCCCCCGCCGTCGCCCGGTGCGGGCACCGGCTCGAACATCTGGAGATGGTCACCGAGGAACAGGCACACAAGCTCGGCGCCTGGGGCGTGCTCGCCAGCATGCAACCGAACTTCGACGCCCTGTGGGGCGGCGAAACCGGCATGTACGCCCAGCGTCTCGGGCGCGAGCGAGCCAGATCGTTGAACCCGTTCGCGCTGTTAGCATCCCAAGGCGTGCCCCTCGCCTTCGGCTCGGACAGCCCCGTCACCGGAATAGACCCGTGGGCGACGGTGCGCGCGGCGACGCGGCACCAGACCCCGGGCAGTGCGCTCTCGGCGCGTGCGGCCTTCGCGGCACTGACCCGCGGTGCGTGGCGGGCCGCAGGCGTGCGGGACGGGGTGGCCGGCACCTTGGTCCCCGGCGCTCCGGCCACGTACGCGGTCTGGGAGGCCGACGAACTCGAGGTCAGTGCGCCCGCCGACGCGGTACAGAGGTGGTCGACCGACCGCCGCTCGCGGGTGCCCGCGTTGCCACGGCTGGACGGCCCATCACCCCGCTGCCGTCAGACGGTTCACCGAGGTGTCGTCATCCATGGCTGAAACCGCCTCCAGGACAAGGCGCTTCGGACAGGCCCTGATCAACCGGCTGCCGCAACTGGCGGTCGTGATCGTGGCCGGGCTGCTGCTGTGCCTGAGCTTTCCGCCGTTCGGTTGGTGGTATCTGAGCTTCGTTGCGTTCGCACTGCTGGCCTGGGTGCTGACGCGCGAGACCACCACCGTGCGAGGCGGATTCGGCTATGGCTTCGTGTTCGGCGCCGCGTTCTACCTCCCGTTGCTGCCGTGGGTCGGCGCGTTCGTCGGACCCTTCCCGTGGATCGGTTTGGCGCTCGCCGAGGCGTTCTTCCCGGCGCTGTTCGGTGCGGCCGCGGTGGCGGTTCGGAAGCTACCGGGCTGGCCGCTGTGGTTTGCGGGGCTGTGGTCGGCGCAGGAGTGGCTCAAGTCGACGGTGCCGTTCGGTGGCTTCCCGTGGGGCGTGGTCGCTTACGGCCAGACCGAGAGCCCGCTTCGGTCGATCGCCCAACTGGGCGGTGCGCCGTTGCTGTCCTTCGCCACGGTGCTCGTCGGATTCAGCGTCGCGGCAATCGTTTTCGAGGTCGTCGAATGGTGGCGGCGCGACGCCGGACAGAACGCGGCACCGCCGGCCGTAGTGGTCCCCGGGGTGGCCATCAGCGCCGTGCTGCTCGTCACCGCGTTGACGTGGCCGCACGTCCGTCAGTCCGGGCTCGGCGCCGGCGACGAACACTCGGTCACCGTGGCCGTCGTCCAGGGCAACGTCCCGCGGCTCGGCCTGGATTTCAACGCGCAGCGGCGCGCGGTGCTCGACAATCACGTGCGCGAGACGCTGCAACTCGCGGAGGACGTACGAGCCGGGCGCGCACCGCGGCCGATGTTCGTCGTCTGGCCGGAGAACTCGTCCGACATCGATCCGCTGGCCAACCCGGACGCCGACGAGTTGATCTCCTCGGCTGCGTCAGCCATCGACGCTCCCATCCTCGTCGGCGCCGTGGTCGAGGCGCCCGGTGCCACGCCCGACGAGCCGGCCACGACGAACTCGGTGATCGTGTGGAATCCGCGCGGCGGGCCGGGCGAGCGACACGACAAGCAGATCGTGCAGCCGTTCGGGGAGTACCTGCCGTGGCGCGGATTCTTCCGGCACTTCTCCGACTACGCCGACCGCGCCGGGTACTTCGTGCCGGGCGACGGCACCGGGGTCGTGCATCCCGCCGGTGTGCCCGTGGGGGTGACCACCTGCTGGGAGGTGATCTTCGACCGGGCACCGCGCGAGTCGGTGCGCAACGGGGCGCAGTTGTTGGTGGTGCCGTCGAACAACGCGACGTTCACCGAGTCCATGAGCGAACAGCAGCTGGCGTTTGCGCGGCTGCGCGCGGTCGAACACGACCGATACGTCGTCGTCGCCGGCACGACGGGAATCAGCGCCGTCATCTCGCCGGACGGCCGTGAGCTGTCTCGCACCTCGTTCTACGAACCCGCGTACCTCGACTCCGCGGTACGGCTGAAAACGCAGCTCACAGCCGCGACGCGGTGGGGTCCGCTGGTGGAGGGCCTGCTCATCGCCCTCGGCGTAGGCGGGCTTATCGCCGCGATGCTGCACAATGAAAGCTTTGTGCGCCGTCGATTGACCGGCGGCACCAAAGATAGAGGAGCTAAATGACGACGGGCCGGGACCCGGGGGAGCGCCCCAGCCAGCGCACGCTGGTCATCATCCCCACGTACAACGAGCGGGAGAACCTTCCGCTGATCGTCGAGCGCGTTCAGAAGGCGCAGCCCGACGTGCACATTCTGGTCGTCGACGACGGCAGCCCCGACGGCACCGGCAAGCTCGCCGACGACCTGGCGCTCGCCGACCCGGACCGCATCCACGTGATGCATCGCACCGCCAAGGGCGGCCTCGGCGCGGCCTACCTGGCCGGATTCGCGTGGGGGCTGGGCCGCGAGTACTCGGTGCTCGTCGAGATGGACGCCGACGGCAGCCACCCTCCCGAGCAGCTGTACCGCTTGCTCGACGCCATCGACGGCGGCGCCGACGTGGTGATCGGTTCGCGCTACGTGGCGGGCGGAGAGGTGCGTAACTGGCCGCGCCGCCGCCTGGTGCTCTCGCGCACCGCCAACGGCTACAGCCGCATCCTGCTCGGCGTCGACATTAACGACATCACCGCCGGCTATCGCGCCTACCGCCGTGAGGTGCTCGAGAAGATCGACCTGAGCGCGGTCGAATCGAAGGGCTACTGCTTCCAGATCGACCTGACCTGGCGTTCGATCAACAACGGGTTCGTCGTCGTCGAGGTGCCGATCACGTTCACCGAACGCGAGTTCGGTCAGTCCAAGATGAGCGGCTCCAACATCCGCGAGGCCCTGTTCAAGGTCGCGGGGTGGGGTCTGCGGGGTCGCATCGACCGCGCGCGGGGGGCCCGCGTCACGCCGTGATCAGCCGCGGCGGCGGGCCTTGATGATGTCGAGGCGCTCCTTGAGCAGCTCCTCGAGCTCCTCGATCGAGCGGCGCTCGAGCAGCATGTCCCAGTGCGTCCGCGGCGGCTTGGTCTTCTTGGGCTCCGGCGCGTCACCCTCGATCAGGGTGCCTTCCATGCCGTTGCGGCACAGCCAGGTGTGGGGGATCTCGGCGTCGTCGGCGAACGGGACGTCGAACTCCTCACCGTTGTCGGTGCGGTACCGCGCGACCTGACGCGGCGCCAAGTCGTGGTTGCGGTCGGTCTCGTAGCTCACGGCTCCGAGGCGACTTCCCCTCAAGACACGATCAGCCATCGTCAAACAACTCCTCGATCAGCGCGTAATTGTCCGGATCATCAACGCAGCAATACGCTGTGAAGTTCCCGACTCGACCCTCCATGATACCGGGGAACGGGTGGCACTCGGTTTACAGTCACGTCCGTGGCACGTCGGTTACGTCCCCAGTCCTGCCGCTGGTGCGGTCGCGAGGTCGGCGACGCCGGTCTGGGCCGGCGGCGCCAGTACTGCAGGCAGTCATGCCGCCAGCGCGCGTATGAACAGAGAAGCCTGATCAAGGGCACCTCGCTGGCCCCCGACGCGGTGGTCCTCTCCCCGGAGGAGGCCGCCGAACTCTCCGACCGCGTCTACCAGGTCCGATGCGCGGCCGAAGACGTCGCTTTGGCCGTCGAGGAGGGGGCGGACACCGGTGAACTGCGCGAGCTGTGCGACGCCCTGATGCAGGCGGCCAAGGCCGCCGACGGGTGGCGGTGACGGCCGGTATCTCCCGGTAATTCGCTGCGCGGTGGAACCGCCACGGGCCTGGCTCGTCGTCCAGAACGACCACCAAGTTCCCCCCGATTGGACCCACCATGACCGGGCTCATGAAGCGATTGACCCCCATCCTGTTCGTCGCGATCGGCGCGCTTCGTCGCCGACGTGAAGTCGCCCGACGGTAAGCCCTTGACGATCGGCATCTCCGTCGACGGCGGCCAGGTCGTCGCCTACGCCTGCAACGGCACCGACGACGAAGCGTGGTTCTTCGGCAAGCAGACCGACGGCACGATCGACCTCGAGTCGAAGTTCCGCGACGCCCTGAACGCGCGGTTCGACGGCACCGACGTCGACGGTGACGTCACGGGACAAGCCGATCACCGGCGGGGGGTCTTTCCTTCACCCAGAATCAAAACCTTCCGCCCCCGCGGAGCCGTGCGTAGCGTCAAATCACCGTGACCGCCCCCGCCGATCTCGCTGCACCCAACGCGCCCATGACCGCCGGGCCTGCCGCGAATCAGGCTCGGCGGCAACGCAAGTGGGCCGCCATTCGGTTGGCGTCTCCGGTGCTGTTGCTTCTGCTGTGGCAGCTGCTCAGCGCTGTCGGCTTGATCCCGCAGGACGTGTTGCCGGCGCCGTCGCTGATCCTCGAGGCCGGGGTGGAGCTGATCCGCAACGGCCAACTCGCCGACGCGCTGCACGTTTCCGGCATCCGGGTGGCCGAGGGCCTGGTGCTCGGCGGGTTGCTCGGCGTCGCGCTCGGCACGGCCGTCGGGTTGTCGCGGTGGGTGGAGGCCGGCATCGATCCACCCATGCAGATGCTCAGGGCGCTTCCGCACCTCGGCCTGATTCCGCTGTTCATCCTGTGGTTCGGCATCGGCGAACTGCCCAAGGTGCTGCTGGTGGCGTTGGGTGTGAGCTTTCCGCTCTACCTGAACACGTTCTCGGCCATCCGCCAGGTGGATTCGAAACTGTTCGAAACCGCTCAGGTGCTGGGATTCTCGTTCTGGCAACGGTTCTGGCGCATCATCGTGCCCAGCGCGGCGCCGCAGGTGCTCGTCGGTTTCCGGCAGTCGCTGGCGATCGCGTGGCTGACGCTGATCGTCGCCGAACAGATCAACGCAGACAGTGGGATCGGCTTCCTGATCAACAACGCCCGCGACTTCCTGCGGATCGACATCATCATCTTCGGTTTGATCGTGTACGCGCTGCTCGGCATCGGCACCGACGCGATCGTCCGCACTCTCGAACGACGCGCATTGAGGTACCGCTCATGACACTCGCCACGGCACGGGAAGTGCGCACGGCCGCCGAACTACGCCACGTCGACAAGTGGTACGGCGACCACCATGTGCTCGTCGACCTGTCGCTGACGGTCGGTCGCGGCGAAATCGTCGCGTTGATCGGCCGCAGCGGATCCGGTAAGTCGACCGTGCTGCGGGTGCTCGCCGGCCTGTCACCCGAACACACCGGAGAGCGAATCGTGTCGGGCGCGCCGGCGCTGGCCTTCCAGGAGCCGCGGCTGTTCCCGTGGCGCGACGTGCGCACCAACGTGGCGTACGGGCTCACCCGCAGCGGGCTGCGTAAGGACCGGGCACACGCCCGCGCCGAGCAGGCGCTGGCCGATGTCGGGCTGGCCGAGCGCGCCGACGCGTGGCCGCTGACGCTGTCCGGCGGTCAGGCGCAACGGGTTTCGCTCGCTCGCGCGTTGGTCGCCGAACCAGAGCTCCTGCTGCTCGACGAGCCGTTCGGCGCGTTGGACGCGTTGACCCGGCTGAGCATGCGCGAGCTGTTACTCGACCTCTGGCGGGAGCACGGGTTCGGCGTCCTGCTCGTCACGCACGACGTGGGCGAGGCCGTCGCTCTGGCCGACCGGGTTCTGGTGCTCGAAGACGGCCGTGTCACCCACACGCTGGCGATCGCCGACCCGCGCGCCTCGATCGGCGCGGACGCCTACCGCGTCGAACTGCTCGAACAGCTCGGTGTGCAGAGCTGAAACCCATTGCTACCGAGGGGAATTTTCATGCCCAGAATCGTCGTCGTTCTCACGCTGATCGGCCTCCTGCTGACCGGCTGCGTGTCGCGCCAGGACAGTGCGGGTGCGCAGGAGGCGCCGGCCACCGTGCCGCTGTCCGACCTCGCCGGGGTGACGCTCAACGTCGGCGACCAGAAGGGTGGCACCGAGGCCCTGCTGAGGGCGTCGGGTGCGCTCGACGATCTGCCCTACGAGATCAACTTCTCGACTTTCACCTCCGGCCCACCCCAGATCGAGGCCGCCACCGCGGGCAAGATCGACTTCGCGATCACCGGTAACACGCCACCGATCTTCGGGGCCGCGTCCAACGCGAAAGTCAAGGTGGTGTCGGCCTACGACGGCGGCGGATACGGAGATCAGCTCCTGGTGCACGCCGACGCGCCCATTCAGCGCGTCGCGGATCTCCGCGGCAAGAGCATCGCGGTCGCCAAAGGCAGTTCGGCGCACGGGCATACGCTGGTCCAGCTCGACCGCGCGGGGCTGAACGTGTCCGACGTGAAGCTGGTGTTCCTGCAACCCGCCGATGCGCTGTCGGCCTTCACCCAGCGCCGCGTCGACGTGTGGGCCATCTGGGATCCCTACACCGCGCAGGCCGAGACCGATCTCGCGGTGCGCAGCATCGCCACCGCAACCGGCATCACCAACGGCGCCGGCTTCGGTGTCGCCTCCGACGCCGCGTTGGCCGACCCGAAACGCAACACCGCGTTGAGTGATCTGCTGCAGCGCTACGCCAAGGCCGTGCGGTGGGCCAACGACAACCGCGAACAGTGGGCCCAACGCTACGGCGAGGAAGTGGGCCTCGCCCCCGCGGTCGCCTCCCTGGCGCAGGGTCGCAGCCTGCGGTTGCCGACCGATCTGTCGGACAAGTTGATCGCCTCGGAGCAGGAGATGGCCGACCTGTTCGCCGAGTCCCAACAGATCGCGGCCGCACCGGATTTCGAACGCTGGGTCGACCGCCGCTACACCGACGTGCTCGAACCCCTCTACCTGGATCGTGATTAGGAGCGACATGCCCTCGGCGAAGTTCTTCTGGTTTCTGCCGACCGCCGGAGACGGCCGATCCATCGTCGGTTCGTCGCATGCGTCGTCGCAGAAGACGGTGCCCGCCAATTACCGCCCACCGACGCGGCGCTACCTCGCCGAGGTGGCCCGCGCCGCCGATCGCCTGGGCTACGAGGGGGTGCTGACGCCGACCGGAACCTGGTGCGAGGACGCGTGGTTGACCGCATCCGCCCTGCTCGCAGAGACCGAGCGACTGAAGTTCCTCGTCGCGTTCCGGCCGGGTCTGACGCCGCCCACACTGGCCGCGCAGCAGGCCGCCACGCTGCAGCGGTTCTCGGACGGCCGCGTGCTGCTCAACATCGTCAGCGGCGGCGACGACGTCGAACAGCGCCGGTTCGGCGACTGGCTCGACCACGACCAGCGCTACGCGCGGACGGGGGAGTTCCTCCACATCGTGAACTCCGTCTGGCGCCAGGAATCGCTGGACTTCGAGGGCGACCACTACAAGGTTGCCGACGCGCGGGTATCGGTGCCGCCGGATCCGTTGCCGCAGATCTACTTCGGCGGGTCGTCGCCCGCGGCGCTGCCGATCGCCGCGCGTTACGTCGACGTGTACCTGACGTGGGGCGAACCTCCGCAGGACGCGGCGGCCAAGATAGCCCGCGTTCGTGAGCTCGCTGAAAAGCAGGGCCGCGCCGTGCGGTTCGGGATCCGGTTGCACACCATCAGTCGGAACACCTCGGAGGCCGCGTGGGCGGTCGCGAACGAGATGATCGCGGAATTGAGCCCGGAGCAGATCGCCAACGCCACTGCACTGCACTCGAAGTCGCAGTCCGAAGGACAGCGGCGGATGACCGCTCTGCACGGCGGCCGGACGGATCGACTCGAGATCTACCCGAATCTATGGGCCGGTGTCGGGCTGGTGCGCGGCGGCGCGGGCACCGCGCTGGTCGGCAGCCACGAAGAAGTGGCCAACCTGGTCTACGAGTACTACTCGCTCGGGTTCGACGAGTTCATCCTGTCGGGCTACCCGCACCTGGAAGAGGCGTACTGGTTCGCCGAAGGCGTGCTGCCGCTGCTCAAACGCAAAGGCGTCGCCTGATTCGTGGCGATGGTCAGCAGCTGAACTTCTCGCCGGTCTGCGGGGGCGCGGTGGCTGGCTGCAGACATCCGAACGGTTCGATGCCGGCGTCGCTGAACCGGACCGCGGACCGGTAGGCGTAGTTGACGCAGAACAGTCCGACGGTGTCGGTGCGGCAGCGGTAGTCACCGAAGGACAGCACCTGCCCGTACGGGAGTTCGGGTCCCTCCCCGGCGGTGAACCGGCCGGGATCGCCGTGCACGGAGCCGACGGTCACGGTGGTGCCGTCGTAATCGACCCAGCCGCCCTTCCACTCGCCGTAGGCGTCGTCCGGCCGCGGCGGCGGGTTGACCAGGTCCACCAGGCAGGCCAACGCCCCGTCGGCGTACTGGCTGTCGGTCATACAGCTGGTCTTGCCCGACGGCGTGGTGAATGCGACGTCTTCGCCGAGGTCCGTCGTCTGCCCGTCACGCGAGGCCGCGTGATACCGGCCGGAGTCGGCGGGTTCGCCGACGACGTCCACGACGAAACCCAAGCCGGCCGCTCCGCCGGCTCCCGGCGCCCCGATCGGGGACGTGATG
>NZ_LZJE01000316.1:0-15486 GCF_001666865.1 Mycobacterium sp. E136 | reverse complement strand
GGCGATCGCCGGCGAATGGCAAGGCCAGATCCGCATGGTCGCCGAGGCCCTCGGCGTCGAGATCCAAGAGGTCCGCGAGACGTTCGACCGTGCCGTGACGGAGCGGACGCTCGAGGTCGCGATGGGCACCGTGGAGGCGGGCACCTGCGGCGCCCTGCGCATGCAGGCCATCGGCATCGTCGACGGCCGGGAGGCGATCGTGATCGAGCACGTCACCCGCTTGGCGCCCGACGTGGCTCCCGAGTGGCCGACGCTGCCGGACGCGCTGGGCTACCGCATCGTGATCACCGGCCAACCCGACATCGAATGCACGATGGCGGCCACCGTCCGCGACCGCAAGGATGCCGCCATCGAGAGCATGACCTCTGGCGCCGGAGCGATGGTGGCCACGGCGATGCGGGTCGTCAACGCCGTGCCGTATGTCGTTGCCGCACAACCGGGTCTGCTCACTTCGGTCGACCTGCCGCTGACCATCCCGCGGCACGCGTTCAACCCACGCGGGTCAGCCTGAACGGCATCTCGATGTCGAGCACTTTGTTGAATCCGCAGGCGCCACTGGGGCCCTCGGTCTTGTCCCACCCCTCGTACTTGTTGGGGTCCTGCGGATAACCCAGCCAGAACACCCACGACTGTTTGCCCGGGTAGGCCGTACCGTCGATGCACGGTTCCCAGTCCGGGACGGTCCTGGTGACCTTCCACCGGCCGCTCATGTACACCAGATCGGCGCTCCAGCCCTGATCGCTCTCGACCCGGCCGGTGCAATTCTGGTACGTCGTGCATGTCGAGGTGATGGTCCATGTCTGCGTGACGCTCGCCTCGTCGTGACGCGAGTCGTTGGTCTTCGCCCACCGACCGTCGGAGAACGCCGTGAACACACCGTTGATGGCGACCTCGTTCTGCGCCTGTGCGAGAGGCGCGAAGTGGACCGCCGCGATGACCGTCGCCGTGATCGTCAACGCCCGGATCACTATGCCCCTCCCACGTAGATCAACTGCTGCCATGATTTCGGGGTCGGTACGAGATCGGTTTGACGGCCGACGTTTCCGTCCGGCGTCGCATACTGGCCCGTCTGCGGATCGTAGTGCGCGATGGCGACCGAGGGTCCGTCCGCCGGACCGGTGGTGACGGAACTCGGCGTCGCGGGCACCGCCCCGGGCGGTGGGGGTGGCGAAGAGTCCGACGGCGGCGGGCCCTGCGGCGGTGGCCCGTGTGGGGTCGCCGCCTGCGGTGCGGGTCCGGCGGCCCCCTGCTGCTCCACCGGCTGCGACACGAGGGGCGGGATTGCGTTCGGCGGCAGCGACGGCATCTGTGCACCGGGCGCCAGCGGTGGAGGAGGGATCGGCGGCAGTGGGCCCCGCGGCACCGCGCCGGGCGGAAGTGGCGTGCCTTCGAGCGGGGCGAAGAGGTTGTCGTCGGCATTGACCCGGTCGTCGGGCGGCACGCCCTGTGCGATGAGGTTCGGGTCGATGGGATAGGCCCCCAGAGTGTGCTGGCGCATCGCCAGCGGTTCGTAGGGTTTGTCGCTGTAGCACTGCTCGACGGTCGGCGCCCGCTTACCCGGTACCCCCATGCACGGCGCGTTGCGCGCACCCCGCACGACGATCGGAGAGTCTTGCGGCAGCTTGCAGTAGATCCCGTCCGGCGTGTCGACCGTGGTCTGATCGTCCGGGCTCCGCCATTGCGACGGTGGCAGGAACCCGACAGTGCACGGGTTGGGGTCGGCCATCTGAATACGGAAGTCACCCAGGGCGATCCCGGTGGGATTGTTCTGGGGAGCCGACGACTGCACGTCGGCCACGAACGGCGGCAACAGCACGAGCACCTGCTCCAGCGAGGGGCGATACGTCACTGCCACCTGACCGATGGTGGTCATGTTGGCCAACAACACTGGCAAGGTCGGCTTGATCTGCTCGAGCAGACCGGCGACTTCGTCGGCTGCGGCGGGGCCCTCTTCCAGCAGAGTGCGGATCTGCCGGTCATCGGCCACGACCTGGCCGGTGATACCGGCGAGGCTTCGCGCCCACACCTGCAACGCGTCGGACGAGCGTGCCTGCGAATCCAGGAGGGGCACCGAATCTTCGGCCAGCCTCGCCGAGCGGGAGGCGTCCTCGTTCAAGGCTTCGGAGAGCGTGGCCGACGAGTCCACCAGCGAACCCATGTCGTATCCGGCCCCGCTGAACGCCTTGTACGATTCGTCGATCAATTCCGTCAGGCGGCCCTTGGGGATGCTCGCGATCAGGGTGTTCAACTGCTCCAGCATCGGGCTCACTGGCTGCGGAATCGTGGTGTCGGCCATCGGGATCACCGATCCGTCTTCCAGATACGGCCCAGAGTCGGTGCGCGGAAGCAGTTCGACGTACTGCTCGCCGACGGCCGAAACACTGCGCACTTCGGCCTGCAGATCGGCCGGGATCCGGGGTGACGTGTCGAGTCGCAACGTCGCGGTGGCCCGGGTGCGGGACACGTCCATTTCGGTGACCTTGCCCACCTGCACCCCGCGGTAGGTGACGTTGGCGAATCGGTAGAGGCCGCCCGAGGAGGGCAATTCCAGTGTGACGGTGATCTTCCCGATGCCCAGCAGGGTGGGCACCTGCATGTAGGCGAACACCATCGCGACCACGCCGATGATCGACGCGATCGAGAAGATCACGAGCTGGATGCGCACCATCCGCGGCAGCATCAGCCACCACCCCCCGGTTCCCACGGCGCGGGCGCGGCATTCGGAATCGGGCCGAAGGGCGGCGATGTGCCGACTCCCAGTGGGAATTTCGTGTAGTACGCGTCGTATCCGGGGTCACCCGGCGCGGGGATCAACGATGCACGGTCCTGCCCGAGCGCGGTGCCGAGCAGCAATCCACGCTTGAGCCGAGCGTTGGTCCAGTCGACCGTGACGAACAGATTTACGTAGTCCCCGCGGACCCCGCGGTCGATCAAGTTCTGGCTCAACGGGAACGTCGGCAGGTAGGCCAGCGCCGTGTCGATCTCTGCGCCCACGTCGGCGAGCGCGCGCAGCGTCGGCTCCAAGTTCTGGAGATTCGTGACGAGGTCGGCCTGCGTGTCGTTGATCAAGCCGGAGACCGTATCGCTGAACTGCCCCAACCGATTCAGTGCGGTGGTGAAGTTGGGTCGTTCCCGGATCAGGATGTCGAGCGCGGGCGGGATCTTGTCGAGCGCACGGGTGAGCACCCGTTGTTCATCACCCAACCGCTGCGAGAACCTGTTCAGCTCGTCGATGGTCGCGATGATGTTGTCGCGCTGTTGGTACAGGGTCCCGACGAAGGTGTCCAGCCGGCCGATCAGGTCGCGCACCGTTCCCTGGCGTCCCGACAGCGCGGCGTTGAAATTGGCGATGATGTCGCCGATCTGGCCCAGTCCCCCGCCGTTGACCACTGCCGCCAGGGAAGACAGCGTCTGTTCTGTCGACGGGTATGTCGACGTCTTGTCGAGTCCGATGGCGGCGCCCGGGTTGAGCCGTCCGCTCGGCTTCTCACCCGGCGGCGGGTCCAGCGCCACGTGCATGGAGCCCAGGAGGCTGGTCTGGCCGACCGTGGCGACGGCGTTGGCGGGCACCACGACGTCGGGCTTGACCGAGACCTCGAGGTCGATGTGCCAGCCGTGCAACGTCATCTTGCCGACACTGCCGACCACGACGTCGTCGATCATCACGGGCGAATTCGATTCCAGGGTACCGACGTTGGCGAGCTCGACGTGGTAGACGCTGGCGTCAGGCCCCCGGCCCACCGCCCCCGGCAGCGGCAGAGAGTTCACCCCGTTGAACGAGCACCCAGTGAGCAACAACAGCAGGGTCAGCCCCGTGGCCACCGTACGACGGCCGATCACGAGGGTCCTCCGCCGTCTGGAACCGGAGGTGCCCCCGCCGGCCGTGAGTTCGGCACTGCCGGAGGTGCCTGCGGGTTGGGCCGCTCCGCGGGGAGCAGCATGTCCTGCAGGTTCGGCGTGCCCGGTGATGCGGGCGCCGCGAGTGGTGCGGGCGGGATGCCCGGCGGCGGCGGTGGCGCATCCCAGCCGGGCGGCGGCGGTATGTCGCCGATTCCGGTGTAGGCAGATACCGCGGGCGGGGGCTCGGGGTGATCGTCGGGCGGCCCACCCGCGCCGGGCATCAGCTCCGGTTCGGAATACCGCAGCATGTACGGGGGCGGGTTCGACGTCAGGAAAAGGCTGAACGGGAACGGCACGTTGTTGATGCTCGCCGTGCGCAGGCCGGGCCCGAGGTACTGCGCGCACAGCTTGCCGGTCGTGGGCGAGGTGACGTTTTGAAGCGCCCCGATCATGCCGCAGAAGGCCCATACCGGATTCGACAGGTTGTTGAGGACGAACACGCCACTGGCAGCGCCGGTACGCGGGTCGAACATGTTGACCGCGTTGGCGATCGAGTGAGGCGCGATGTGGAGGACGTTCTCCAGTGCCATGCGATGGTCGGCGAGGTTCTGTGTGACGCTGGCCAGTCGTTGGATCTGTTCGGCGGTCTGATTGCGCGTGCCCCTGATGAACCGGGTGGTCTCGCCGACGACGTCGGACAGATTCTTCAGCGCGGCGTCGAGATCGGATCGGCTGTCGTCGACGACGCTTGTCAACGTCGCGAACCTGTCCTGGAACTGCACGATCTGCTCGTTGCTGTCCCGCAACGCGGTGACGAACACCTGCAGGTGGTTGATGGTGTCTACGATGTTGCCGCTTCCGTCGGCGAGTATGCGACCGACGCCGGACAGCTGCGCAAGCGTTTGACGCAGTTTGTCGCCGTTGCCGTCGAGCGCGTTGGCGGCGCTGTCGATGAACCTGCCGACCGAACCGGTCGACATACCCTGGGCGGGGCCGAGGTCCGTTGCCAGCCGCATCAGCTGCTCTTTGACCTCGTTCCACTCGACCGGAACGGCCGTGCGGTCCAACGGAATCACGGCGCCGTCGGCCATCGCGGGCCCGGATTCGTAGGCGGGTGTCAGTTGGACGTACCGCGCCGAGACCAGGTTTTGGGCGACGATCACCGCCTTGGCGTCGGCGGGCACCTTGATGCCGTGGTCGACGGCCAGCCTCATCTCGGCCTGGGTGCCGACCGGTTTGATCGATTCGATGGAGCCCACCTTGACGCCTGCGATGCGAACCTCGTCGCCGGGGTAGATGGCGGTGGCGGTGGTGAACTGGGCGGTGATGGTCGTGGGCCGGAACACGGTCTGCCGGATCAGGACCACGACCCCGCCGACGAGCGCCACGGCCAACGCGACCGCGAGTGCGCGCTTCACCCAGATGTTGTTCATCGTCCCGGCCCCCACTGCTCGTGAGGCATCGGGATTCCGTTGTAGGGGAACGGAAGCTCGGCGCGCGGACCGGCGTTGTCGGGTGGCTGGCCGGCGTTGACCCCGCGCCGGAACCCGAACGCGTAATCGAAGAACGGCTGGAAGATCTGGCCGAAGAAGATGTTGGGAATGTAGGCCTGGTAGTACGGGCCGTTACCGATCGTCTCGCCCAGCGTGATCTGGAACTTCGCCAGGCCAGGAAGCGCCTTGGCGATGTTGTCGCGGTTGCGCTCCAGGATCTCGGTGACGCCGTTGAGCTTCTCCAACGTGGGGGCCAGCTCCTTCTCGTTGTCGGCGATGACACCGGAAAGCTGCTTAGACAACGCCGATGTGTGCGCGAGCAGTTCGACGATGGCGTAGCGCCGTGCCGACAACACCGACACCAGGTCGTTGGCGTTGAGGATCAGCGTGTTCACCTGCTGACTGCGGTCCGACAGGATCTCGGTGACGTCGGCGCCGTTTTCGAGCAGATCCCCCAGCGTGTCGTCACGATCGTTGATCGCCTTGGACACCCGGGTCAGCCCGTCGAACGCGGGGCCCAGCTGCGGCGCCACCTGGTCCAGGGTCGCCGACAAAGTGTCCAACGACTGGTTCAACGACGCGGTGTCGGTGCCCGCGGTGTTGTTGGTCAGCTCGCTGACCGCCTCGGTCAACGAGTAGGGGGACGCGGTGCGCGACACGGGAATCACGTCCATCGGGCGCAGCGCCCCCTCGCCCTTGGATTCTAGGGTCACGACCCGCTCGCCCAGCAGGGATCCGGTCCGGATGTGTGCGGTGGTGTCCGATCCCAGCGACACCGAGCCGTCGACCACCATCGTCACCATTGCGTTGCGCCCCTCGAGTGCAACGCTGGAGACGGTGCCCACCTTGATTCCCGAGATCGTCACGTCGTTGCCCGCCGCCAGCCCGCCGGCGTCGGCGAACTGCGCCTGATACCGCACCGCGGTCGCCCATGACACCAGCCGTTCCGGAGCGAGTCCGACCGCGATGACGAGAACGATCAGCACCACGCCGAGGATTCCGGCGCGGATGAGTTGTCTGCCACGATATTTCAGCATCAGGGCTCGGCACACCTCCCGGTTTCCTGCTTGAGCCACGGGAAGACGGCGGTGCGGCCCTGCAGGTCGGTCACCCGCCACTTGAGTTCGCAGATGTAGTAGTTGAAGAAGCTCCCGTACGACCCCGTGCGGATGAGCTTGCGGTAGTTCTCGGGCGCCTTCTGCAGGCTCGTGTCGATCCGGTCCTTCTGGAAGTCGAGGTTGGGCGCCAACCGGGCCAGCTCATCGACGGTGCCCGCCAGCGGTGCGCGCGCATCGCTGAGGAGATCGGCCACCGACGCCGATCCGTTGTTCAGCGATTCGATCGCGGTGCCGATCGGGTCGCGTTCCGCCGCGAGCTCCGTGACGAGCCTCTCCAAGCGGTCGATCGTGCCCGAGAACTTGTCGCCTTCGCGATTGAGGGTGGCAAGCAGCGTGCGTAGATTGTCGATGAGCGCCTGGATCGTCTGGTTGTGCTCGGCAAGCGCCGTGGTGAACCCGGAGGTGTTGTTCAGCAGAGACTGCAAGGTGCCGCCCTGCCCCTGGAAGATCTGGATGAGGGACGCCGACAGCGCGTTCACGTCTTCTGGATTCAGTCCTCGGATAACGGGTTTGAGGCCGCCGAGCAGCAGGTCGAGGTCGAGCGCGCCCTGGGTCCGCTCCAACGGGATCTCGGAACCCGGTGACAACGGTGTTCCGTCCGGGCCCTCGATCAGCTCCAGGTATCGGTCGCCGACCAGGTTCAGGTACCGGACCGCGGCCCGCGTGCCCGTGGTCATGCGCACATTGGGATCGGCGTCGAAGCTGACCAGAACCGTCTTGTCCGGACGTAGCTTGACGCCGTTGACCGTTCCCACGCGCATCCCGGCCACCCGCACGGATTGTCCGGCCTTCAGCCGGGAAGCGTCGGCGAACACCGCCGTGTAATCCTTCGTGCTGCCGGTCTGGTACTGGCCGAAGATGAAGAACAGCGATGCGGTCAGCAACGTCATCACGAGCGCGAATAGCCCGAATTTGACCAGGGTCGGCCGCAGCGAACGCCTCATCCGGGCATTCCGATCTGTGCTGTATTGCGGGGCGGCCCAGCGGTTTCGGTGTCAGGGAACATGATCTGTTTGATGATGTCGGCGTTGAGGACAATGCCCGGGTACGTGCGTCGCCACGGATTGGTTCCGGTGTCGGCCACGACATACGGAGCGGCGGTTTCGAACGGCAGCTTCGGCAGTCCGGTGCACTGCGGACCGCCCTCGGCGCCGGCCTTGGGCAAATCCAGGGGATAGCGGTACCGCTCCTGGGCCCACAGGAAGCCGGCCAGCACCTCGACGCCCGGCGATTTCAACGGTGGTAAGTGCGACGCCTCGACCATGCCCGCCAGTGCACACCACAGCGCCTGGTTGTACTCGTTGGTCAGCGCCGTGGTCGGGACCAGCAACCGCATGACATCGGTCAGCGACCGACGGTTCTGCCCGATCACCTCGTTGCCGACGTCGGCCAGCCCGATCACGCTGACGAGTGCCGCATCGAGATCGTCTTGTTTGTCGACGATGGATTCGCTGAGGGTTGCCCCGTCATCGGCGATCGACACAAAATCCCCTGACGCGTCGGCGTATGCGCGAAGCACCCCGGGAGCCAGTTCCAGATCGCGATTGAGCGCCGGCAGGCTGGGCTCGAGTGTCGCGAGGTAGGAATCGAGATCGGACAGCATCTGGCCGAACCTCTGTCCCCGACCGGATACGGCATGCGCGATCGCACCCAGCGTGGCGTTCAGTTTTGCGGGTTCGATGGTGGACAGCACCGAGGTCAGCTGCTCGAAGACCGTGTTCACCTCGACCATCACATGCTGGGCCTCGATCACCTGACCGGGGTGCAGCGATTGCGGTGACGGGTCGTCGGGGAAGACGAATTGCACTTGCTTGGCCCCGAACACGGTCGGCGAGGCGATGTCGACCAGCGCGTTGGCCGGAATCGCATCGAGCCGTGAGGGATCCATCGCGAGATGAAGTGCCGCCTCACCGCTGGGGAGATCTTCGATCGATGCGACTCGTCCGACCTGAACACCGCGGACTTGTACCTTCGCGTCCGGGTTCATCACGAGACCGGCGCGCTGCGAAATGACCGTGACCGGAACGGTATCGGAGAAGTCGCCCCGAAACAGGCTCGCCGCCACGACGAAGACCGCGACGATCGTTACGATCGACACCAAGCCGACGAGGGGCCGAAGTACCGCGCGCTTCACCGAGCGTCTCCGCGCACGTACTCGAGATGTCCCGCACCGCACCCGATTGGTCGGTATGACAAGCCTGTATTCCCCCCAGCATGCGATCGAGGACGGTGCAGGACTTTACGCCGGAACATATCTTTGGGTCAATCGCTCCCGTTGCCAAGTGGAAATTCGAGGTTGCAGATCCTCTTTCGAGTGGATTTACACAGGAAAAATGTTTGCTGCTCAAGCATGTCACACGGTTTCAAGCAGTTCAACCAGCAATAATGGGACAAATACCACTTATCTGTCTCGCGTTCGGGACGTACGTGGCCGGCGTGTCAGCGTCATTGCCCAGCAGGGCAGACGGAACAATGATTAGGCCCAATCCGAGCATCGCGCAGCGTGACCGTAAGGCGGCCGCCCCAATGTGGACGCCATCGGCGGAACTCAATGATGCCGTGTCGCCGACCCCCGAGGGCCTGAATGGCAATCATTATGAGAATAGAGACGGACAGTCTCAAAAAGGCCCTGCGGCAACCAAATCGGTCCGCCATCCGTTGCGATCAACGATTGTCGCCAGCGTCAAACGTGCCGCCGCGTTTATTCCGGAAGCCGCAATTCCGGCTTTTCGACCTCTTCGATGTTGACGTCTTTGAAGGTGATCACCCGTACCTGTTTGACGAAGCGGGCGGGCCGGTACATGTCCCAGACCCAGGCGTCGGCCAGACGCAGCTCGAAGTAAACCTCTCCGTCGGAGTTGCGCGGTACGAGTTCGACGCTGTTGGCGAGGTAGAACCTGCGCTCGGTTTCCACCACGTAACTGAACTGGCCAACGATGTCCTTGTATTCGCGGTAGAGCGAGAGCTCCATCTCGGTTTCGTACTTCTCGAGATCTTCGGCACTCATCGGCTCAGCTGTCCTTCATGTTGGTCGCTGCCCCCTTGTTGGCTCCCATTGTCCCCTACCCCGCTTCGTCGCGTTGATGCGGTGGACCCACCTGGTCGGCGTCGACCAGTTCGGTCACCACCTTGATCCCTGCGGCCGTGGCCACCCGGCGGACGTTGATGAACGAGTAGCGGTGCTGACTAGAGGGCCCCAGCTCGGCCAGCGCGGCGCTGTGCGCCGGCGTGCTATAGCCCTTGTGATCCGCAAAACCGTAGCCGGGATGTTCGGTTTCCATCTTCACCATCAACCGGTCGCGGCTGACCTTGGCCAGCACGCTGGCCGCGGCGATACACGCCGCCGCTGCGTCACCCCCGACCACCGGGAGCGAAGGTACCGGCAGGCCGGGCACGCGGAAGCCGTCGGAGAGCACGTAGCCCGGTCGCACCGAAAGGCCGGCAACGGCCCGGCGCATCCCTTCGATGTTGGCCACGTGCACGCCGCGGCGATCCACCTCCACCGAGGGGATGAACACCACGTGATAGGCCAGCGCGTACCGCCGGATCAATGGGAAGAGGCGCTCGCGCTCCTTCTCGTTCAGCTTTTTCGAGTCATCGAGGGCCGAGAGGCTTTCCAGCCGGTTCGGGCCGAGGACGCAGGCGGCGACGACGAGAGGTCCCGCGCACGCACCCCGGCCGACCTCGTCGACGCCGGCGACCGGTCCGAGGCCGCTGCGATACAGCGCAGACTCCAACGTGCGCAGCCCCGAGGATTTTCGGATCACAGTGCGCGGTGGCCATGTCGCCGGCAAGAACACCCTCTCCTCTTGCGTGCTGGTGCGTCGTGGCGGTTATGTCTGCGGGTTCACGCTGCTCACGCCACCCCATCGGGAGGGAGGCCAGGCTATGAACCGCGCCTTACCGATGACATTGTCCACCGGAACGGTTCCGGCCATCGGGTCACCCGTGCACAGAAGACCCTTCTGGGCATCAGCCGGGGTGTTGGTGCAGTGCGCGCGCGAATCCGCCGAGTGGGTGCGGTTGTCCCCCATCACCCACAACCGCCCTTCCGGCACCGTCACGGGCCCGAATTCATTGCCGAGGCAGGGGTAGACCGCGGGATCGGCGCGCATGGTGTTCGGGTCCAAATACGGTTCGTCGAGCCGCTTTCCGTCGACGGTCAATCCGGTCGACGCTCGACATTCGACGGTCTGACCACCGACGGCGATGATTCGCTTGACGAGGTCGTTCTCATCGGGCGGGACGAAACCCACCACCGAAAGCGCATTCTGAACCCACCGGATCGCGGTGTTGTCCGAGCGGATCGACCGGTAGTTGATATTCCAGTTGGGTGGGCCCTTGAACACGACGACGTCGCCGGGCTGCGGGGAGGAGAACCGGTAGGACAGTTTGTCCACCATGATCCGGTCACCGGTGCAACCGGGGCAGCCGTGCAGCGTCGGTTCCATCGACTCGGACGGAATCAGGTAGGGCCGGGCGACGAACGTCAGCATGACGTAATACAGGATCAATGCGATCGAGATCAGGATCGCGAATTCCCGTAGCGCGCCGCCCTTTTTCTTGGGCTTCTCCGCCGCTTCGTCCGGCGAAGTGTCTTCGGGCGCGCGCTCGGTCGATGCCTCGTCGGACTCTGCGGAACCGGTCACCGCATCAGGGTAGCCAGCGCCGTGCTCAACCTCGCGCTGCTCGCGCTCCAATGATCAGGTCCCGGCGCCGACGGCCGACCCGGAGGTCAGCGCTTTTCCTTGATCTTCGCCTTCTTGCCGCGAAGCTCGCGCAGATAGTAGAGCTTCGCGCGGCGCACGTCACCGCGCGTCACGACGTCGATGTGATCGATGTTGGGCGAATGCACCGGGAACGTCCGCTCGACGCCGACGCCGTAGCTTTCCTTGCGCACCGTGAAGGTCTCCCGGATACCGCCGCCCTGGCGACGCAGGACCACACCCTTGAAGACCTGGATGCGCTCCTTGGAGCCCTCGATGACCTTGACGTGCACGTTGACGGTGTCGCCGGGACCGAAGTCCGGGATGTCGTCGCGCAGCGAGGTCTGATCGACGAAGTCCAGCGTGTTCATCGGTGACACTTCCTTGCGGTTGGCGGCTGCGGACGCTTCCTGTCGCGTGGACATAAGCCTGCCGAGCCGTGATCGGGCGAATCGGGGTGTATCTCGCAGCGGGCGGAGCTGGCCGTTCCCGGATCCTGCACAGACAACTGCTCAATTGTGCCAGATGGGAGCCCTCCGGCGAAATCGCGCCGGATCGTCGCGCCGATCCTTCGTAAGGTTAGCTAAGCAGGCGGTAGTGGTACTTAACCATTAGGCTTGATACCTGGGCTTAAGCGATGCGGCGGGGCCCGACTTCCGATCCAGCCATTCGAGGAGGGTCATGCGACGGCGGCCGTCGATGCTGGTCAGGACGATCGCACTGATCGCCGCTGCGGTCCTGACCGCCGCCGGGTGCGAGGCGAAGGTGCACGGCACGCCACCGGCGCTCGCGGGTCCGCAGCTGACCGTCGTCGCGCCGCAGGGCAACATGGCCCCGCTGCCCGAGGCTCCCCCCGACGAACCCGCCGCTTCCTTCGGCGGCCTGGACGCTCGCACGCAGGAGGCCACCGCGCAGGCCGCCGAGGCCGGCGCCGACCTTTCGATCGCCGTTCTCGACCGCAACACCGGATATCTGGTGTCCAACGGCAACAACGAGGCGATGCCGATCGCGTCGGTGGTCAAGCTGTTCATCGCCGACGATCTGTTGCTGCAGGAGTCGCAGGGCAAGACCGAACTCACGCCCGAGGACCGCAACGCGTTCGAGGCAATGCTGCGCTCTTCCGACGACAGCGCCGCCGAGGTTTTCTGGAACCGCAGCGGCGGCAGCGAGATCGTCTCGCGCGTCACCACGCGATACGGCCTGGGCGCGACCAGCACGCCGTACAACGGCCGCTGGTTCAACACCTTGAGCACGACGCAGGACCTGGTCCGCTACTACTCCGAGTTGCTCTCCGGTGGCGGCGGGCTACCGCCCGACAAGGCCAACATCATCCTGTCGAACCTGGCGGCGTCGACACCCACGGCGCCCGACGGCACGGTGCCCGGCGGCGTGTACCCGCAGCGGTTCGGCATTCCGGAGGGGCTCTACGACGAGCGGGTGGCGGTCAAACAGGGGTGGTTCTGCTGCTGGAACGGCGGCAATTGGGTGCACTGGTCCACCGGAGCGATCGGCGCCGACCGTCGCTTCGTCATGGCGATCGCGTCGATGCAACCCGCCGACGACGCCACCGCTCGCGACACGATCACCCAGGCGGTCAAGACGATGTTCCCCGGCGGCCGCATCTGAGGGGTACGGCAAAAGCCTCTTCACACCGCGGCGAGTAGGGGCACGCTGCGTTGATGACGTCAGCCGATCGCATGCCACACCTTTCCCGGCGGGCCGCACTCGGTGCGCTGGGGCCGAGCGCCGCTGCCATCGCCACCGCCCCGCAGGCGGCGGGCCAACTCGACCAGGGCTACGAGGCGATGTTGATGAAGTGCATCGATCCGCGGTTCACCACCAGCACGTGGAAGTACATGGTTGACGCGGTTGATCGGCATGGCGCACCGCGATTGCGGCGCGGCCGCGGCGGCCTACGGCGACCGCGTGCTGACCGACAGGGCGTACGAAACCGAGGTGTTGTCGGCGACTCTGCGCGCGTTCCGCGATGAGGCCGGTCGGCGTCAGCCCGCTCTGGTCGTCGAACTCGGCATCATGGATCTGGACGGGACCGTCGAGGTCGTCACCTGACGCGCGCTCAGTCCAGCAGGTCGGGTCGGCGCTCGCGGGTGCGATCGAGGCCCTGCTCGCGACGCCAGGCGGCGATCCTGGCGTGGTCGCCGGACAACAGGATCTCGGGCACGTCGAGGCCCCGCCAGCTGGGCGGCCGGGTGTAGCTGGGGCTCTCGAGAATGCCCTCGGAATGCGAATCCTGTTGGTGCGACTCGGGATTGCCGAGTACACCGGGCAGCAACCGCACGACGGCCTCGATCATCACCAGTGCGGCCGACTCGCCGCCGGGCAACACGTAGTCACCGATCGACACCTCCTCGACGCGCATGCGGCGAGAAGCGTCCTCGACGACGCGCTGGTCGATCCCCTCGTACCGTCCGCAAGCGAACACCAGGTGTTTCTCGTCGGCCCACGCCGCGGCGTCCGCCTGGCGGAAAAGCCGGCCCGCGGGGGTCGGCACCACGAGAAGCGTTTCGTCCGAACAGATCTCGTCGAGCGCCTCACCCCACACCGGCGCCGTCATCACCATGCCCGGCCCCCCACCGTAGGGCGCGTCGTCGACCGAGCGGTGCACATCGTGCGTCCAGCGCCGCAGATCGTGCACGGCCAGCTCGACGATGCCGGACTCAATGGCCTTGCCGGGCAACGACTGTCGCAAGGGTTCGAGATATGCCGGGAAAATCGTCAGGACGTCTATTCGCATGGCTCAGATCTCCAGCAGGCCTTCCGGCGGGTCGATCTCGACCAGCTGATCGGCCAGCGACACCGAGGTCACGATCGCGCTGACGAACGGCACCAGCACCTCGCGGTCGTCGCCGCGGACGGCGAGCAACTCACCGGCCGCCGTGTGCAACACCTCGGCGACGGTGCCGACGTCGACGCCGTCGGTGGTGCGCACCCGCAGCCCTTCGAGTTGATGGTCGTAGTACTCGTCGGGGTCCTCGATCGGCGGAAGCTGCTGCGAGTCGACGAGGAACACGATGCCGCGCAACGCGTCGGCGGCGTTGCGGTCGTCGACGCCGTCCAACCGGATCAGCAACCGGCCGCCGTGTTCGCGCACCGACGTGATCGTGTACTCGCGCTCGGCGCCGCCCTTGCCGGGGCGACCGCGCAACGACACCCCGGGCGCGAACCGCGCGTCGGGATCGTCGGTGCGCACGTCCACCACCACCTCACCGGTGATGCCGTGCGCTTTGACGACGCGCCCGACAACGAGGTCCATGCGCGGGGCTACTGGTCGGTGTCCACCACGTCCACGCGGATACCGCGACCACCGATGCCGGCGACCAGCGTGCGCAGCGCGGTCGCGGTGCGGCCACCTCGCCCGATCACCTTGCCCAGGTCATCGGGATGGACGTGGACCTCGACGGTGCGACCACGACGGCTGGTCACCATGTCGACGCGGACGTCGTCCGGGTTGTCGACGATCCCGCGTACCAGGTGTTCGACCGCGTCGACGACGACAGAACTCACGGCCGGGCTCAGCTTTCAGTGGCGCCGGAGACGGTGGCGTCCTCGCCCTCAGCGGGGGGCTCGGACTGGTCCTTGGCGGGCGCCGGGTCGGCCTGCGCCTCGGTCTCGGCGGCCTTCTTGGCCGCGGGCGCCTTCTTCTTCTTGGGCTGCGTGGCCTCGGTGCTCGGACCGCCCTCGGCCTCGGCGAGCGCGGCGTTGAACAACTCGAGCTTGCTGGGCTTGGGCTCCTTGACCTTCAGCGTGCCCTCCGCGCCCGGCAGGCCCTTGAACTTCTGCCAGTCGCCGGTGATCTTCAGCAGCGCGAGCACGGGCTCGGTCGGCTGGGCGCCGACGCTGAGCCAGTACTGGGCCCGCTCCGAGTCGATCTCGATGAGGCTCGGGTCTTCCTTCGGGTGGTACCGGCCGATGACCTCGATGGACCGGCCCTGGCGGCGGGTGCGCGCGTCGGCGACGGCGATGCGGTATTGGGGATTGCGGATCTTGCCGAGCCGCGTGAGCTTGATCTTTACAGCCATGGTTGTGCGTCTTCTCCTGTGATTGCCACGCTGGCAATTCAGCGATCGAGGCGGATTGCCCCGGCCCGGTTTTGCCTTTGCGCGTGTGACCGCCGCAGGGTCGTAATCCCGCGGCAGACAGCCGCCCATTGTGCCAGAACAGCCCCGACCGGGAGAAATCCGCTACCGGTAGACCGCTGGACGGGCTTGACGGGTTGATTCCACGCACCCCCGTGGCTGTTGCGAAATGCCGGTCGCGGTGCTTGGTCTTGACTGTTGGGCACGAAACGATGAGGTATGGCTCGTTCGT
>NZ_LZJE01000315.1:0-90093 GCF_001666865.1 Mycobacterium sp. E136 | reverse complement strand
GGTCGAACCCGACCACCTGCTCGATTTCGTCGGCCAGCACCTCACCCGATACCAGGTGCCGGTGCAGCTGCGCACCGTCGACGAGTTCCACGGCGGCGACCGGCACAGCCCCCAAGCGCTCGTCGGGAAGTCCGGTGACTCCGGCGTCACGCACGGCAGGGTGACCGCGCAGCGCGGCCACGATGTCCGCCGGGGCGATCTTGAAGCCACCTCGAATGATCACGTCGTCGATGCGGCCGTCGACGTACAGAAAGCCATCCTCGTCGACCCGGCCGAGATCCGTGGTGCGAACCCACTCGCCGCCGTCAGTCCGGACCTCGATCAGGCCCTGACCGCCTGCGGATAGCTCACTGCCGTCGTCGACCGACACGACGCGCACTTCGCGGCCGCTCTGCGGACGACCAACACTGCCCCGCTTCGCCTTTGCCCATTCACCGTGCAGTGCCAGGTTCCAGCCCGCGACGCCGCCCGCGAACTCGGTGGCCCCGTACGACGGCAACACCGCGACGTCGTACCGCGCCTCGAAGGCCTCCTGAACGGGCACCGGCAGTGGCGCCGTACCGGAGGTGACCACCTGCACGCTGGAGAACACCTCAGGTGGCACATCGGCGTCGAGCACCATCGCCAGCGCCGACGGCACGAGGCTCACCGCTTTGGGCCGGTGGCGCACGACGAGGTCGACGAAATCCGCCACCCGGAACCGCTCCAACAGTGCGATACTGCGTCCTTCGCAGAGGTTCAGTAGGGTGCGGAACAGGCCGGACATGTGCACCAGCGGCGAGCTGACGATGGCGACGCCCGAGCGCAGGCGCAAGCCTCCCGCGTCACTCGAGCCGTAGTGGGCACCCGCGGCCGACAGCGTGTGTGCAAATGAGTCGTATGACAGCGGAACCCGCTTCGGCGGGCCGGTGGTGCCGCTGGTCAGCATCTCGACCGCCACACCGGGTGGTTCAGTGCGGAAGGGCCCGGCGCCCGGATGCTCCAAGCCGGCGACCACCTCCACGGTCGGTGGCGTCGTACTAACCTCGAGACCGACCGCGCCCGCAGCCGCCGCGACCATCGACGGTCGCTGCCAATCGGTGCCGGTTGCGACAACGGCGGGCAGGCGCAGCTCCTCGATGTCGGAGGCCAGCCGGGTGTCCCCGTTCGACGGGTTGATCGTGACGACGCAGGCGTTGGCGAGCAGAACGCCCAGCATCGCCGCCACCATCGCCGGATGATTGCGCAGGACGAGTCCGATCGGCGCGCCGTTAGCCAATTCCGCTGCCGTCAAACGCCTTTCGACTTCGGTTGCGACGTCAGCGATGGCACCCCAGTCGGTCCACGCCCCGTCGTACTCGACGGCGGGGGCCGCCGGGTCCAGCGCCAGCACGGCTCGAATGCGAGCGGTGAGCTGCTGACTCAAGCCGGCGCCGCCGCGAGTTCGCTTGCCACCGGGATCACCTCTTCGGCGAAGAGCTTCATCGAATCGTGGACCTTGGCGCGATCCATCGCGCCACCGCGCGACATGCGCAACATGATGTTGCGCCAGCCCATGTCGATGACCGTGCGCATCTTCTCGATGATGCGATCGGGGCTGCCCATCAGCGTGAGATGCGAGTTGAGAACCTGCTCGTAGCTTTGTTTGTCGTGCTTGTCGAACCAGTCGGCATACGCCTTGTAGTCCGCCGGGATGTCGCCGCCGCGCTCGAACGGGCTGGAGTACTTGCGGTGCGTCTGGATGGACAACTCGACGCTCTCCTGCGGATAGGTTCTGGCGAACGAGTCGTCGGAGTGACAGAACGCGTTCAATAATGCCCAAACGTTGCCGGTGGCCGCGGTGAGCCCCATCTTGGCCTGCGTCTCGAGGTAGATGTCCAAAGCTCCCTGCAGGTCGGGGTCGACCTGGTACGGATTGCCGATGATCGCACCGAATCCCTTGTCGGCCAACCACTCGAAGCTCGACGGCGTCTTCATCACCGTGCCCCACACGGGAATGGGATCCTGCACCGGTCGGGGATGGATGGTGACGTCCTCCAGCTGCCAATACTTACCTGAGTAGGTGACATTCTCCTGCGCCAGCAGCAAATTGACGATCTCGACGCATTCCTGATACCGCGCGGTGGCCTCATCCATCGGAATTCCGAAACCCTTGAACTCGTGCGCCTGGTAGCCGCGTCCGAAACCGGCATCGAACCGCCCTCCGCTGAGGTTGTCGACCATGGCGATGCGCTCGGCGAGACGGATCGGATCGTGGAACGGGGCGACCATGCATGCGGTACCGATGCGGATTCGTTCGGTCTGCGCCGCTATCGCCGCAGCCACCAGGGGCAGATCCGCGAGGGTGCCGTAGGGCGAGAAGTGGTGCTCGGCGAGCCAGACCTCGTCGTAGCCGAGTTCCTCGGCCCACCGCACCTCCTCGAGCACATTGGCTAGGACATCTTGGTGGCTGAGGTGATTGGGCTTGTCACCGAGGATGAACACGCCGAACCGCATGTCATCGCCTCCGCTGAGAATGTAGTTGCAGTTACTGCGACTATATTGCACGATTGAACAGATCACGTCAATCCGTTCTATCGCCGTGGAGGGCCATGTGACCGCATCCGCGACCCTGTCCGCCAGCATGGTCGGCAGCACCCTGGCCCCCACGACCTACCGCTGGACGGAGACGGATTGCATCCTCTACGCGCTCGGGGTCGGGGCGCGCCCGCCGGCGGAACGGCAGCTGCTCGATGAGCACTGCGGGCCCGCGGTCCTTCCCACCTTCGCGCTGATCGCGAACTGGTGGGCGGTCAAGGATCTGCGTACGACGCTGCAACTCGGTCAGGCCCCGATCGTGCATTCGGCCCAATCGCTGGAACTCGAACGTCCGCTGCGCCCCAGCGGCGAGGTGAGTGTCACCGCGGAGGTGTCGGCGCTGTGGGACACCGGCAAGCACGCTGCCATCGAGGTGTCGTCGGTCGGAGTCGACGACGAGGGTCCCCTCTTCCGCGCGTCCTCGCAGACCATGGTGCTCGGAGCGGGAGGTTTCGGAGGGTCGCGAGGACCGGCTACCGTCGACACCCCGCAGGGCACACCCGACGGGGTCCACACCGACGACGTCCGGCCCGAACAGGCGGCGATCTACCGGCTGAGCGGTGACCGCAACCCGCTGCACATCGATCCCGCCGTGGCCCGCAAGTTCGGTTTCGACGACGTCTTCCTGCACGGTCTATGCACGTTGGGGTTCGCCGCACGTGCCCTGATCACCCTCGCGGGCGGGGGCGATCCGGCGGCACTGACCTCCATCAGCTGCCGATTCGCAAAGCCGGTCGAGCTCGATGCGCAACTGCGCACGGAAATCTGGCGCGACGGCACGCGCGTTCACTTCCGGACCGTGCAGGGCGACGTCGTTTCCCTGCGTTCCGGCACCGCGACATTGGCAGGATGCTGAGCATGGATCAACGGCGCGCACGAGGCCGGCGAAATCGCGAGGCACTGATCGCGGCTGCCATCGAGCTGTTCACCACCAGGGGATACGAACAAACCACTGTCGAGCAGATCGCGGAGGTGGCCGGCGTCGCACCGAGAACGTTCTTTCACCACTTCGCTGCCAAGGACGACATCCTCTTCCACGGGTACGCCGACCGTCTGGCGGAGGCGATCCGGCGATTCCGCGCGGCTCACTCCGGCTCGCTGTGGCACGCACTGGCCGAAGCGTCCGAAGCGGTGGCCACCGCCATCGCCGAGAACCCAGAGATCTTCCTGGTGCGCGCCGCGATGTACGGCGAACTGCCGGCCCTGCGGGCCACCATGCTTCGCATCAACGACGACTGGATCGACCAGATGACGGTCGAAGTGGCGCGGTGGTTGGACGTCGAGCCCGATGTCGACATGCGTCCCCGACTGGCCGCAAGCTTGGTCAACGGTGCCAACCGAACGGCAATCGACCTGTGGGTATCGGGCCGTGGGACAGGCGATTTGGCCGCCATGATGTCGGAGGCCGTGCACCTGCTGCGTCCGTCGATCAACCGAATCGAGCGCGAGTCGAAGCAGGCCGGGAGTCGTCGTGTCGGATGAGCTACGCCCCGTAGCGGTAGTCACCGGTGGGGCGCGCGGCATCGGCGAAGCGATCGTCGAGGCGTTGATCGAGGCCGGATACCGCACCGCGGCGGTCGACGTCAACGCCAAGGCGGTCGCGCGTGCCAAGGAGTCGCCCGCGTGGCGTGCGGGGCTGCTGGTGCCGTTGGAGCTGTCGATCACCGACCGCCCGTCAGTCGAGCGGGCGATGCGCGAGCTCACCGCTGAGCACGGTCCCATTCGCGCCCTGGTGAACAACGCCGGAATGACCCTGCCCGCCAGCTTTCTCGATCAAACCGACGAGGACTGGGACCGCATCGTCGACGTCAATCTCAAGGGCACGTTCGTGATGGGGCAGGTCGTTGCTCGGCAGATGGTCGAGGAGAAATCCGGAGTCATCGTGAACATCAGCTCGGTGTCGGCTCACGGCGTCCGGACCGGGCCGCCGGCCTACGCGGCCGCGAAGGCCGGAGTGGAAGGCCTGAGCCGGCTGATGGCGGTGCAGTTGGCGCCGTTCGGCATCAGGGTGAACACGGTGGTCGTGGGTACGACCGCAACGCCGTGGCTGCTGTCCCGCAAGACCGACGACGAGCTGGAGCACATGCGTTCGTCGACGCTGCTGGGCCGCATCGGCGAGCCGCAGGACGTGGCCAACACGGTCGCGTTCCTGTGCTCGCCGGAGGCCAAACATCTCACCGGTCAGCTCATCTCGGTCTCAGGTGGGCAGTGGATCCCATGACCGCAACTCACAGAACGATGAGACATCTTCTGCTACTCTGTTTACCGCTGTTCGCGCCTCGAGCCCGGGGGATTCGGTGGATCTGAAGAGAATTCTGTTCGACGTGAGCGATCACGTCGCGACGATCACGATCAACCGCCCCGAGCGGCTCAACGCCACCGACGATCTGGCCCGAACCGAGCTCGGATGGGCCTGGGGCCAGGTGCGTGACGACCCCGGCATCCGCGTGGCGATCATCACCGGTGCCGGCGACCGGGCGTTCTGCGCCGGACAGGACATCCGAGCCACGGCGCAGAGCGGTATCCGCAACAAGGTTCCCGGTTCGCGGTTGCATCACAACGTGTGGAAGCCGGTCATATGCGCACTCAACGGTATGGCGGTGGGCGGCGCATTGCATCAGGTCGCCGACGCCGATCTGATCATCGCCGCGGAACACGCTGAGCTGATCGACACGCATCTGGCGGTCGGCAACGTGTTCGCGCTCGAGCCGGCGGTTCTGTTGCGACGCATGCCGCTGTCGATGGTGATGCAGCTCGCACTGCTGACCAAGGACGGGCGCATCAGTGCGCACCGGGGCCACGAGATCGGCCTGATCAATGAGGTGGTGCCCGCACAGCGCCTGCAGGAGCGCGCACGCGAGATCGCCTTGTCGATCGCCAAGCTGTCTCCCGCCACCGTGCAAGCGTCCATCAAGGCGATGTGGTCCAGTCTCGACGTCGGCCTGCACGCCGCGCACGACGTGGCCTACCGCTATGTACTGCAGCATCAGATGACCCATCCCGACTATCGAGAGGGAATGGCCGCGTTCGCCGAGAAACGTGAACCGCGCTGGGTGGTCGAATGACTCGACCGACGGGGGCTGCCAGAACATTTCATTACGCACCGCTCCCGTACGACGCGGTGCTGCCCGCGATGCTGTGCGCCGTCACCTCCCGTCACGGCTCGAACGACTTCGTCGTCTCCACGACGGGCGACGGCACCGTCGAACGAATCACCTACTCAGAGGTGGAGGCCCGATCCGCCGACATGGCGGCCCGCCTGCTCGCCGCGGGCGTCACCAAGGGGGTCCGAGTCGGCATACTGGCACCCAACGGCCCCGACTTCGTCACCGCGTTCCTCGCGGCCACCCGAATCGGCGCGGTCGCGGTGCCGATCAACACCCTTTTCCAACCCGGCGAACTGCATTGGGTGCTCCGCGATGCCGACGTCCACACGCTGCTGGCCGTCGAGACCCTGCTGGGCAAGGATCTGTTGGAGCGCATCGAATCCGCCGCCGGGGACTTCGACGAGGTCGACGGACAACTGCGGATTGAGCGACTACCCCAGTTGCGTAACGTTCTTCCGCTGGGCGGGCCCGGCCGCCGCTGGCCGAGCGCCTGGCCCGACCCGGTGCCGACCGGTTTCCTCCGGTCGTGCGAATCCACCGTGCGGGCGGCGGACGACCTGCTTGTCATCTACACCTCGGGCAGCACGTCAAATCCCAAGGGCATCATCCACACTCACGGGACAGCGATCACCCACTCCCGGTTCATCGCCACCGCCCACGAATGGGACCACCATGACCGAATCTACGTACCCATGGTGTTCTTCTGGGTCGCCGGACTGGTCTTCGGGATGCTCGGCCCCATGCAAGTGGGTGCGACCATCCTCACCGAGCACCGGTTTGACGCGGCCGAGGTCTTACGTCTCCTCGAAAGCGAAAAGGCCACCTACACGACGGGTTTTCTTCATATCGGCCCAGCACTGGTCAATCATCCCGACTTCGCCGCCGCCGATCTGTCGAGCCTGCGCGAGGGTTACCAGCAGGTGCTGCTACCCCCCGGTCAACGCACGCCTGACCCGTCGCTGCGGGTCGCGCAGCTGGGAATGACCGAGACGTGCAGTTCGCACACGTGGTGGCCCCCGCACGAGGAGCTGCCCGAGGCCAAGCGCGGGTCGCTGGGTGTCGCAGCGCCCGGTTACGAGCACAAGATCGTCGACGACGCGGGCAACGAAGTGCCCAACGGCGTCACCGGCGAGATCTGTGTGCGCGGAACGGCATTGCTGCGTGGAATGGTCGGCAAGCACTGGCATGAGGTGGTGGACCGTGACGGCTGGCTGCACACCAGGGATGCCGGCTATCGGGACGACGACGGCCATCTGTACTTCGCGGGCCGCACCGACGAGATGATCAAGACCGCCGGCACGAACGTCGCCCCGGTGGAGGTCGAGGCCGCACTGGCTCGCATCGACCCGGTACGCATCGCCTACGTTGTGGGCGTACCAGATCCGGACAAGGGCGCGATCGTCAGTGCCGCCGTGGTGCTCAACGAGGGGCGCACCGCATCGGCCGAGGACCTGGCGGCCGCGTGCCGTGAGCAGATCGCGGCGTACAAGGTGCCCAAGAAGTGGGTGATCCTCCCCGATCCCCGCCGCTTGCCCTACACCACGACCAACAAGATCGACAAAGCACGGTTGACCGAGTTGATGGCGACCGGAGAACTCTCGTGACGGCGTTGGCCGAACTCGAGGCCCGAATCGAACGCCTGGAGGCGCTCGACGAGATCCGCCAGCTCGCGGCGAAATACGCGGTCGCGTTGGATATGCGGGACCTCGATGCCCTGGTCAATCTGTTCGTCGACGACGTGAAGGTTCCCGGAAAGCGTCGCGGCCGCGCGGCGCTGCGCTCCTGGTACGACCGCGAGCTGCGGCACGACCTGTTGGGCAGCGCACACGGTGTGCACGGCCACGTCATCGACATCCACGAAGTCGACAACGCCACGGGCCTAGTCTATTCGCGCAATGACTTGGAGACAGAGTCGGTTTGGCTGATCGAGATGCTCGCTTACCTGGACACCTATCAACGTCGGGACGGTCGTTGGTACTTCGTCAAGCGCACGCCGTTGTTCTGGTACGAGAGCGACATCACCCATCCTCCGCTGGGCGAGCGGAAGATGCGGTGGCCGGGTACCCCGCCCCACGACGGCGGCTGGCACGATGCGTTTCCGTCGTGGCAGGAGTTCCACAACGCCGAATCCGGCCGTCCCGACAGACCGGTACCTGCCCCGGCACCGGTGGGCGCGTGGCTGCGCACACTGCGCCGCAATGCCGCCGAACCGCGGGTCCATCCCGCCGGCCACTCCGACGACGACCCGCGGGATGGCTGAGATGGGCGATACCGCATGGGTTTTCACCCCTTCACCGGAGCAGGACGAACTTCGCCGGACGGTCCGTGCATTTCTCGAGCTCAAGTCTTCCGAGAGCGAAGTCCGCCGTGTCATGGGGACTCCCGACGGTTACGACCGCGACGTGTGGTTCCAGCTCGCCGACCAACTCGGGCTTCAGGGTCTGGCCATCCCAGAGGAATTCGGTGGGAGCGGGTACAGCCTCCAGGAACTGGCGTTGGTGGTCGAGGAGTTCGGGCGTGCCCTGCTGCCCGGTCCGTTCTTCGGGTCGGTGGTGTTGGCCGGCAGCGTTCTGATGTGCTGCGCAGACACCGGTGCCAAATCGACGTATCTGCCGCGCATCGCATCGGGACTGACGGTTGCGGCGCTGGCAATGACAGAGCAGTCCGGTCGGTGGGATGTCGACGACATCCAGACCAGCGCACGTTTTACCGGTTCACGCTGGACCCTCGACGGCACCAAGACATTTGTACTGGATGGGCACATCGCAGACCTGCTGCTGGTGGCGGCCCGCACCAATGCGGGCATATCGCTGTTCGCGGTCGACGAGACCGATAACCTGCACCGCCGGCCGTTGTCAACATTGGATCCGACGCGGCGCCAAGCCCGCATCGACTTCGAGCACACCCCCGCACAGCTGATCGGCGCCGAGGGGCAGGCATGGCCCGCGATGTCACATGCCCTGGACATCGCGGCGGCCTGCCTGGCCGTGGAACAGGTCGGGGGTGCCCAGCGCTGCCTGGAGATGGCAGTCGACTATGCGAAGGCGCGCCGACAGTTCGGCAGGCCGATCGGGTCGTTTCAGGCGATCCGCCATAAGTGTGCCGACTTGATGCTGGAGATCGAGTGTGCCCGCGGCGCAGCACAATACGCCGTGCAGGCGGCGGCCGGACAAGCGGGCGAACTGCCCGCTGCGGCGTCCCTGGCCAAGGCGTACTGCTCGGACGTATTCACCAAGACCGCCGCCGCTAACATTCAGATCCACGGCGGTATCGGGTTCACGTGGGAGCATCCCGCGCACCTGTACTTCAAGCGAGCGAGGTCGTCCGCGCAGCTGCTGGGCGACGCCACGTACCACCGCGGCCTGCTCGCCGACCGGGTCGGGATCTAGAAGTCGGTGCCGCCGTCGATGTTGATCACGGCGCCCGTCATGTAGGCGGCCCGCTCGCCCAGTAGGAACGCGATCAACTCGCCGGCTTCGTGCGGGCGCCCACCCCGGTCGAGCGCGACGCGCATGTTCCACGCCGGATTGCTGGCCAGGTGCGTGTAAATCGCATCGTCGAGCGGCACGTCGTATTCCGTCGCGCGCTGTGCGCGGATGAAATCGTTCACCTCGGTGTCGAACAAGCCGGGACAGATAGTATTCACCCGGATTCCGTCCGGCCCATGGGTTTTCGCGAGGATCTTGGAAAGCGTCAGGACGGCGGCCTTGAGCGCGTTGTAGGGCGGTATGAGGATCTTCGGCGCCCGTACCGAATACGCGGCCGTCGTCACCACCGTCCCTCCCCCGTTGCGCTGCAGATGGGGAATGACCGCGCGGCATGACCGCACCGTCGCCATCAGGATCATCTGGTAGTACCAGTCCCACGAATCGTCGCCGTGCTCGAGAAACGGGCCCTGCTGCCTCATCGGGCCCGCCGTCACGGCCAGGCCGCGCAGTGGGCCGAGCCGGTCGGCCGTCTCATCGACGGCGCGCTGCACGCCATCGCCGGTGGCGGCGGCGTCGACGCTGATTCCCACGGCGTTCACCCCATATCGGTCGGACAGCCGGTTCGCCCTCTTGGTTGCCCGTTCGCCGTCGCGCGCCAGGAGCGCGACATTGGCGCCGTCGCGAGCCAGCTCCTCGGCGGCGGCGAATCCCATGCCGGTCGTCCCGCCGACAATGATGAAGTTGCGTCCGGACACCCCGAGATCCACGCTGGCCCCCTTCTTGCCGGTCACTGCGCCAACCGATATCGTGCGAGACTAAACATCTAGACGAGTGATGTCACTATGTTCACCCTGTGTTCTCCGAGCCTCGCGAGGTGGGCGACGGTGCGCCGGAACACCGGAACACTGGGTGTCGCGTAGCATAGAGACCTTGACAGACTCAGCTTTCTGGGACGAGGGGCGACATGTCGACTGAGCGGGCCGCGGCCGCGATCGACGAGCAAGAGGAGTCGGACCGCCGAGATCAGATTCTCGAGGCGGCGAACCTTTGCTTTGCGCAACTGGGGATTCAGCGCACCAGCGTGCAGGACGTAGCCCGGATGGCGAATGTGTCGCGGGGGACGGTATATCGGTATTTCGAGGACCGCACGATCCTGATCGAGGCGGCGATCGAGTACGGCGCGCAGAGGTTCTACAAGGAAGTCGCGGCGGCGATGGCAAAGAAGCCGACGCTGGCGGAAAAGATCGGCGCGATGGCCGAAACCCACGCCAAGATCCTGCTCGACCATCGGACCCGCAATCGTTTGATGGCCGACGACGCCGAGTTGATGCGGCACATGATCTCCGATGGGGACTCCGCGGTGCGACGCACGACCCAGTTCCTGGTGCCCTACGTGCGGGAGGCCCAGGAGCGAGGCGAGGTGGGGGCGGGCGTCGATGTGGCAGCGGCTAGTGAATGGCTCGCGCGGATCATTTACTCGTTCTCGACGGTCAACAAAGCTCAGACCTTCGACATGTCCAAGCCGGCGACCGTGCGCCGCTACGTCGAGAAGTTCGCGGTCAACGGTCTGCGGTGAACCGAGCGCACCCCTAGTCAGTAAGACATAATCTGTAATATTGTTCTCCCCGACGGCGCAGGAGAGCGAGGGCAGAGATCTGATGGGTGAGCGTTCGCTGGCCGGTAAACGGGTGGTCGTGGTGGGCGCGTCCGCGGGGATCGGACGCGCCTTCGCCGTCAGAGCAGGCAAGGAGGGCGCCCGACTGGTCCTCGCCGCCCGCCGGGTCGACAAACTCGAGGAGGTCGTCGCGGAGGCGGGCGGAGGCGTCGCGGTCGCCGTCGACGTCCGCACATCGGCCGATTGCGCGCGTCTCGCAGATACCGCCCGGGACACCCTCGACACGGTGGACATCGTGTTGATCTCGTCGGGCTACGCACCTCTGAAGATGTTCGCCGACACCGATGCACAGGACTGGCTCGACGTCTTCGAAACGAACGTGGTCGGCGTGCACGAGATCATTCGCGCGCTGCTTCCCGCGCTCACCCCTTCAGCGATCGTGGCTGCGATGTCGTCGGATTCAGTCCGCCACCCGCACACCGCGCTCGGCGCCTACTCGGCGAGCAAGGCAGCGTTGGAACGGTGCCTGGTCTCATGGCGCCTGGAGAAACCGGGATACCGGTTCAGCTGCATCGAGGTCAGTGGAACCGTACCGACGGACTTCACGTCCGCCTTCGATCCCGACCTTCTGAATACCGCAGTCACCGAATGGCTTTCGCGCGGCCTCGTTCAGGAGAGCCTGATGACCCCGGAGGCGGTCGCGGATGTCTTGGTCGGAATCTATGCCAGCGCCATCGACCATCCGGACGTCGGTTTGGAATCGATCGTCGTGAAGTCTCCGACAGGTCCGATGCGGGCATGACCACGAAGATCGAGTCGGCATGGCCGTCGCACCCGGACTACAGGATCGGCATCAGGTCGTGTCCCTACATCGGGCAGGTGTGGCTCGACGACACCCTGGTCGCCGAGAGTGAGAACTGCCTCGTCGTTGCGGAAACCGATCACGTTGACCGGCTGTACTTTCCGGAGGACGACGTCCAATGGGATCTGCTCGTACCCAACGCGCACACCACGGTGTGCCCGTTCAAGGGCGAAGCCTCGTACTGGAGCCTGCGCCACCGGGACCAGGAGATCGAGAACGTCGCGTGGAGCTACCCCACTCCGCTGCCCGAGGTAGCGGGGATCGTCGGCCACGTTTCGTTTTACGACGAGCGGCTGCGCGTCGTTGTCGTGGAGCGTTGGCATGACGGCTCCTTGGTACCCGTGAGGTTTCCGCTGTGGGGCGATGCCGCCGAGTTGGTGCGACTGATCGACGTCCAACCCACCGATGCGAATACGTTTGTCGGCCCCGCGCATGGTCCCGCGGCCCGCGATGTGGTGGAAGGCGGGCAGCTACTTGCAGAAGCCATCGTCGCCGTGTCGAAAAGGCTTCCGCAGCAACGTGTCACGTCTGCGTCGATGGTTTTCGTCAAAGCGGCCTCCTTCGGGGCACCGGTCGATCTGACCGTCGAACTGCTCCGCAAGGGGCGGACGTTCTCCACCGCCGAGGTACGCGCGACCCAACACGGCACACTGCGAGGCGCCGCGATCCTGCTGTGCGACTCCGGATCCGATGACGTCATCAGTCATGTGGCGGCGATGCCGGACGTCGCGAAGCCCGTCGACGCAGAACCGTTCGAAGGTTTCGGAATGCCCGGCCGCGAGATCAGGATCGTCGACGGGGCCTACGACCTCAACCCCGACCGGGTGGGCCCGCCCGAGATCAATGCGTGGGTCCGGTTCCGCGAAGCCCCCGATGAGCCGTATCTCCACACGGGCCTTCTCGCCCAGTCGTCGACGCATTGGACCATCGGCGCGGGCATGCTCCCCCATGCCGGATTCGGCGAGGCGCTTGCGCACCGCACACTGTCGACGGGCATCATGAAGGCCACCATCGCTTTTCACGAGGAGGTGGATGTCACCGACTGGCTGCTCTACGCCAATCGAGCGTTCTGGGCCGGGCGTGGCTTGGTCCAGGGGGACGGTCACGTCTTTACCGAGGACGGCCGGCTGGCGGCTTCTTACACGATTCAGGCCATGGTTCGTGAGTTCCAACGCGATCCTGCAGCGATGGGGCACGACAGTCGGACCGCTATGTGACAAGTTGACACTATCTGTTCTATCATCCAACCGGCATGGAGGCCCGCGTCTTAGCGCATTGGAGGGCTAGATGAACCGTCTCAGCGGCAAGGTGGCCGTGATCACCGGCGCAGCCCGTGGCCAGGGCCGCAGCCATGCGGTGAACATGGCCGACGAGGGCGCCGACATCATCGCAATCGACATTTGTGCGGATATCCCCTCGAACGAATATCCGCTGGCGACGCGCGCCGACCTCGACGAGACAGCGAAACTGGTTGAGAAGGCCGGACGCAGGGTCATCACTGCAGCAGTCGACGTGCGTGACCGGCCCACCCTGAAGAAGGTGCTCGACGACGCCGTTGCCCAGCTCGGCGGTCTGCACGTCGTCGTCGCGAATGCGGGAATATGCCCGCAAGGCAGCCATATTCCCTACCGCGGGTTCATCGACGCCTTCGACGTCGACTTCGTGGGAGTCGTCAATACGATTCACCTCAGCCTCGATCATCTCGGGCCGGGTGGTTCGATCATCGTGACCGGATCGATCGCGGGGCTCGTCGAACAAAAGGATCTCGCGACCGGCGGCGGACCGCAGGGTCCCGGCGGCGCGGGGTACGGCATGGCCAAGAAGATGATCCGCGAGTACACGAAGGCGCTCGCACTGACGATGGCACCCCACAGCATTCGGATCAACGCGATCCATCCCACGAACGTGAACACCGACATGCTGCACAACTTGCCGATGTATCGCACATTCCGGCCGGATCTCGCCGATCCTTCGCGTGATGATGCCGAACTCGTCTTTCCCGTCCTCCAGGCGATGCCGATCCCCTACGTCGAGCCGGAAGACATCTCGCATGCGGTCGTCTACCTTGCTTCCGACGAGTCACGCTATGTGACCGGCCAACAACTCTTCGTCGACGCCGGCGCCAGCCTCAAGATGGGTATTTGAGCCCGCCAACCTGCGGGGCCGATGGCGTCTGATGCGCCCCTAGCGACGGTCGACCGCCGTTGCGGCTGTCACCGTAATCGGTACGTCGTCCTCCCACGGCTGGCGATCGATCAGGTCAGCGATCTCGAAGGTGCCACGTTCGAACTCGCCTGTCGCGGCGTCGACGAGGCGATACCGCTGCCGCTGTCGGTGGATCGGCTGACCATCGATCATGATGATGCGGACCTCGCCCGGCTCGAAACGACAGCGGGCGTGCAGAGCTCGCACCAGGTTCTCGTTGTGCAGATGGCCGTCGCCGAAGCTCCATCCGAGCGCATACGCGGCGACCATCTCGCCCTCGACGACGGCGTACTCATCCTCACGCCCGGCGGGCATGACGCGATTCAACAGCGTCACGACGGCGCGGCCGTGTGCGTACATCGCACGAAACGCCAAGCCGCGGTACATCGCGATCTCCGCATTCTCGGGACCGGCGAGCCGTTCGAGTTGCTTGTGCTGCAATAAGCCGAGTCCCGAGGCCCGCTCCTGGATCTTGGCGGTGGCCGACTCGGTCAAACACCAGGTGGAGATGTCCCAGTTGCCCGCGTAGTAGCGCATCCCCGGCAGGAAGGACACTTTCGGCGGGTCGACGTTGCCGAGAACGATTGCCGCGATGATCACCGCCATCAGCGCGGCCACGGCCCACGGCTGCGCAAGCTCAGCGAGGCCGAGATCCGCATGTGCGACGAAGAGCGACCCGATGCCGAAGATCATGAAGACGTTCCACTCCAGAGGCACACCAAGAGGAATCGACGTCAGTATCACGAGATGGAAGATCACCATCACCGTGGCCGCGACGATGGTGATCACTCCGCCGTGGGAGAAGAACATCACCAGCGGCACAAGCAATTCGACGACAGTGCCGCCATGCGCGAGCAGCCGCGGGATGATGCTCGGCCGGATGTCCTCCGGGTAGCCGCGATAGAGCAACGTGCGCAAGCGCTTCGAGCGAACCAGAGGGCTGTTACCCATCATCGTCGCGACAACATAGGGGAAATGTTTGTTCAGCTTCGACGTGGCCGCCCCCATCCAGATCGCCACCATCACCAACTTCGCCGCGACGATCATGTCCTGCCCCGGCAGCAGGAACGTCACCGTCAACGCCCCGTACACCTCGCCGCGGGCGGCGAGGAAGATGAGCTTGTCGCGAAGCCCGGCGATCGCAAGCAACGCGACAATCACAGCGATGTTCGGAGTCGGCAGCAATCCGATCGAGGTATCCAAAGCGGCAACGGGTCCCGTGCCGTCCGACAGCAGCGCGCAGAGCGTCGCAACGAGCAGACCGGCATACAGCATCACGTCGAGCGGACCGCGGCGATCGCCGGCGGTCAGCGGCACCCAGCGCGGCCACGGCGGGAGCCGGATGGTCCCGACGCGGAGCCAGTACAGCACCGAGCCCATCGGCGGTTTGATCTTCCCGGTCAACGGCCCGAATCCGCAGCCCAGTCCGAGCACCTCGAACAGCAGCGCCCACAGCACGGCCTTCTGGAAGACGATCGGCTCGCTCCACCACGACGCGATGTTTCCCCACCCGTCGATGCCCTTGGTGGCCAACGCGAAACACACGCCGCCGATGACGAACAACGCGATCTTCACCGTGTAGAGCACATACAGCACGTCGGGGTTCCCCATCCCCCGCTCCGCGATGTGGCGCACGAGAGGCTTGAGCCGCTCCGATCGGCTGCCCTGCCGCCATGTCGGGTGGTCGAGCGCGGGTGAATCCGCTTTCAGAAAGCCCATTGCGCTGTTCTCTCTAGGTCAGCGCGTCGTTGCGGATGTGAGCGAGGTGATGCAGCAGAGCCTCGTTGCGACCGAACACGACGTGGTCGACCCCTGCCTCCAGGCCGCGCTGACAGGCCTCGGCCATCGGGAAGTCCTGGCCGTCGAGCACCTGGGCGGCGCCGTCGATTCCCATCTTGTACCAGGTGCGTTCCTCCTCGGTGGTGATCTCCTTTGGCGCCCCGATGGACAGGTAGACCACGGCCTCACCGGGACTCTTGCCCGGATATGCGCGCAACATCTGCGAGGTGCCCGGTGCCTCGATCAGCACACAGCTGGGAAACAGCCCGTACACCACGGTGCCGAAGAATTGGTCTGGCCAATCGGCTTCGGGAACGTTGCGATACTGGACGATGTCGCGGAACGGAAACGCCCAGCGGATGTTCCGGCCGTAGATGTCGTAGACGGAGTTGTTCGACGCCAGCGGGTCGAGGGTGTCGGCGTGTACGTACGGGAAGTGGTAGCCCTCGAAATTCACGTCGACGGCGAGTTTCCAGTTGCATGCGATGTCGTAGCGCCTGGTTTCGGCATGGTGGTTGTGGTCAAACCCGTATTCCGACAGCGGTACCGAGATTCCGTCGAGCGCTGCGGACACGTCGACGTCGACTGAGAGCCCCACGACGATCAGTCCCGCTTGATCGGTGACCGGCAACTCGATGAGACCGCGGCGCTCGAGATCCGCCCCTGCGAACATCTTTCGGGCCGGAGCCCCCATCAGGCAACCGTCCAGACCGTAGGTCCACCCGTGGTAGGGACAGCTGAGTGACCGTGCCCTGCCGCAGCCGTCGGCCACCTGCGCGCCGCGATGCGCACAGCCGTTGATGAACGCGCGAAGGACACCGTCTCTGCCCCGGGTCACCAGCACAGGCGTGCCCATCACGTCTTTCGTCGTGTACGACCCCGGCACGGCGACTTCGCCGGCCCAGCCGATCACGTGGGGAACGCTGCGCAGCATCGCGACGTCGGCCTCGAAACGTTCGTGATCCACGTAGGCGCTGCGCAGTTCACGCCAGACCTCGTCCGCGACATCGAGGGAGTCGTTCTCGAAATGCTTGAGGACTCGGTGGGTGAGATCGAGGGCTTCTTGTCGGGGCACGGCTGATCCTCAGTAGCGGACCGGGTCGTCGACGAGGGCGGTCCGCAGCGCACGGACCTGGCTGGCGAAAAAGCGTTGTGAAATAGAGGTATTGGTAGCGATCAGATCGAAGGCGTGGAATGCGCCGTCTGCGATCTCCTCATGGACGGCCACACCGTGCTCCCGGAGCCGGCGTGCGTAGTCGCGGCATTCGTCGTGAAAGAGGTCGAGGGTTCCGACGCCGATCCAGGCCGGAGGCAACCCGGACAGATCGGTGCGGCGGGCTGGGACGGCTGCGTCAGGGTCGGCGCCTGCCAGGTACCACCGCCACGCGATCCGGTTGTCGCGAGCGGTCCACATCACCCGCCGGCGTGATTCTGCGGGCGTCCGGTCGTCGAGCATCGGATAGACCAGCATCTGTAGGGCGAGATCGACATCACCGCGGTCGTGGGCGAGGTGCGCCGCCGCGGCGGCGAACCCGCCGCCGGCGCTGGCGCCGCCCACCGCGACTCGTGTCGGATCCACCCATGACTGCCGCGTCAGCCACTGCAGTGCGGCGTAGCAGTCCTCGAGCGGTGCCGGGTACGGATGTTCCGGCGCGAGGCGGTGATCCACCGCGACGACCGCGACGTCGGTGAAGTTGACCAGCTTTTGGCAGAACCGATCCTCCTGCGCCGCAATGCCCATCACGGTGCCGCCGCCGTGAATCCACAGTAGCGCCGGCCCGGGCGCGTCGGTGTGGGACGGGCGGTGCACCCGCACGGTGACGTCAGTGTTGACACGGGCCGCTTCGACTCCCCGCACACGACCGGTCCGTCCCACGATACTCATCAATGCGCGCGGTAGCGACAAACCGCGGTGCAGCGCATAGCCTTTCGGCAGAACACGCGACAGCCGCCGGAGTTCGGGGTCGACCCGCGCGTAATCGATGTCACCCACCGGCCGCCACCGTTGACGGAACGGCCGGCGCCGCGATCTTTCGCCCGGCACGGAGGAAGCTGCCCGTCCGGACATTGCCGACCAGGTCCGTTGGGACCCCGTCCCGAACGACCGCGCGGCCACCGACGAGGACCGCGGCCACCGCGTCGTCGTTGCGGTTGACCATGCGGCTCAGGCCGAACTGTTCGACGGGCTGTTCTGCGTAGGCATCGAGCGCTTCGTCCAGGCGCGTCGGATCGATCACGGCGACGTCGGCGCGATCACCGACGCGTAGGTGGCCCGCATCCAGCGAATACCAGTCAGCCAGTTCGCCTGTCAACCGATGAACGGCGTGCTCGACGGTCATGAACGGTGCACCGGCTTCTGCGCTTTGCCGTACGTGGCGCAACAACCGCAGCCCGCTGTTGTAGAAGGCCATGTTGCGCAGGAGGGCTCCGGCATCGGAGAAGCCGACCTGCACCCCGGGGTTGAGCGCGAGTGTTTTCAAGACCTTGGGCCGGTGGGTCGAGATGACGGTGCGCCAGCGCCGTCCGCGGCCATGCTCGAAGCTCATCGAAACTCCACTCCACATCGCTTCCGGTCGGGGTCGCGACGATTACAATACACTTGCGCGTTAATGTATGGTCACGAAATGACCGAGCCTAGGGCCATCGAATACGATCTGCCGCACCTGCGGATGAGCGCGCTCAGCTGGGGGCCCGACGATGGCCGATTGGCCATCTGCCTGCATGGATTCCCTGACAGCGCGCACAACTGGCGACAGCTCGCGCCGATTTTGGCAGCCAACGGATTTCACGTGATCGCACCGTTCACGCGCGGCTATGGCCCGACTGGGCCGGCTCCCGACGGTGACTACACCATCGGTGCCCTGATGAGCGATGTGGTCGACCTGTACTCACACCTGGGTCGGCCATCCGATGCCGTGCTGATCGGCCACGACTGGGGCGCGTTCACAGCCAGTGCGCTTGCGGCGTATCCCGGCTCTCCATTCAGCGCACATATCGCGATGGCGGTTCCTCCGCTTGCCGCGATCGACAACTCGAGGCGCGGACTGGGTCAGCACCTGCGAATGTCGGCGATCCAATTGCGCAGAAGTTGGTACGTACTGTTCTTCCAGCTGCCCGCCGCACCGGAGCGAGTGCTGCACCGCGTGATACCCCGGCTCTGGAAGGACTGGTCCCCACGTGGAGCGCACGTTGGCGACGGCGTCACCGAGACGATGGAAGCTCTGCCTTCGCTCGCGCACCGTCGGGCGGCGGTGGCGTACTACCGCGCCGCAGCGCGATTCACCCGCCCCGCATCGCAATACGCGGGTCTGCACCGCTTCCGGTTCAAGTTGCCCACCCATCCGATCCTCGTGTTGCAGGGCGAAGAGGACGGCGCGATCCAATTGGGCTATCTCGACGGCGCGATCGACGCACTGCCGCCGGGCAGCCGGGTCCGCACCATTCCCGATGCCGGGCATTTCCTCCAGATCGATCAGCCCGAAGCGGTCGGCACGGCCATCCTCGAGTACCTATGGATCGGCTGAGTTCAGCGCGCCGCGTCCGCGCGCCGCAATTCGTAGTCCGCCGGATTGCAGCGGTTGGTCCATCGCCAGTAGTCGAAGATGCGGAAGCCGTACAGTGTGGGCAACCCTCCCGAAGAGTTCTTGTAATAGCTGCTGGACACCGCGGGATGGCTGTACACCATCTGCCGTAGGCGTTCCTGGTTGCGCCGGTTGTAGTCATCGCACACGTCGGCCCGCGGCATCGCCCAGTCGTAACCACCCGCCAGCACCATGTCGACGCACGCCATGATGTAGCGCATCTGGCACTCGGAGTTGTAGATGATGCTGGCGCCGTTGACCGCGTTGGTACCCGGACCGTACATGCAGAAGAAATTCGGAAATCCCGGCACCGTGATGCCCAGGTAGGCGTAGGCCGAATCGCCCCAGGCGGTGTTGAGCTCGACCCCGTTCATACCCTTTACGTTGATCGGGCCCAGTTGGTGGTTGACATCGAACCCCGTGGCCCACACCAGCACATCGGCTGGGCGATGCACTCCGTCGGCGGTGGTGACACCGTCGGGGGTGATCTCGGCGATGCGCTCAGCGATCAACTCGACATCGTCGCGCTGCAACGTCGTCAGCCAGGTTCCGTTGTCCTGCAATGTCCGCTTGCCCATCGGCGGATAGCTCGGCGTGACCTTCGCCAGCAGTTCTTCGTCGGTACAGAACACGCGCATCCAGGCGATGAACATCTCGCGGATGGCGTGGTTCGACGCGTTGCACGACAGTCCGCCGTTGTCCCAGTCGGGATCGATCTTCACTTGCTCGTCGAGTGCGTCGGCGATCGGCCACCACGACACGAACCGCAACCACCGTGCGTAATAAGGAAGGTGACGCATGGCCCACCTCGCGCCGTCGGGAACGGCGTCGTGGTACATCGGATTGGGCGCCATCCACTGCGGGGTGCGTTGGTAGACATCGACCTGCAACGCCGAGTCCGCGATGGCAGGCACCAATTGGAATCCACTGGCCCCCGCGCCGATGACGGCAACGCGTTTACCCGTCAGATCGACATCATCGCGCCAATCCGCGGTGTGGAAGGCCGGCCCACTGAAACTGTTGGCGCCCTTGATGTCCGGAATCACCGGGTTGCTGAACTGGCCCACGGCGCAGATCACGGCGCGCGAGGACAACTCTTCGACGCGGCCGTCGGCCCGCCGGATCGCCACCCGCCAGAGCGCCGACGCCTCATCCCACATCGCACCGGTCACCTCGGTGTCGAAACGCACGTGCGGGACGATGTTGTACTTGGTCGCGACGTCCTGGAGGTACCGCAGGATCTCGGGCTGCTCGGCGTAGTAATGGCGCCAGTAATCGGTCGGTTCGAACGAGTACGTGTAGTACTGACTGGCGATGTCGACGCGACATCCCGGATATCGGTTGGCCAGCCAGGTGCCGCCGACAGCGGACCGCTTCTCCACGATCGTGAACGGCACACCCGCCGCCTTGAGCTTGACCCCGGCCAGCAGCCCGGCCTCGCCGCAGCCGATGACGACGACGGGAAAGTCTTGGCGCTGCTGCGCTGTCGACGCCAGTGGTGGGCCGGACTGGTCGGCGTCGGTGAACCGCAGATCCGCGGCGACATAGTCGACGAACTCCTCGGTCACCGTTCCCGCCGAGATCACGTCGAGCATCGACCGCATCTGTTCGGCGTTCGGCACGAACGGCGGCGGGCAGCCACGATCACGGTAGTCGCGAACCACCGCGACTGCGCGATCGCGCACCTTCTGCTTGTCCGGTTCGCTCATGGCGCCCTGCAGGTCCATCGCGATGAGCGCATACGGCCTGGGCAGCTCGTCGAGCAGGCCCATGTCACCGGTCATGTGCACCATCGACATCAACAGCGCCGGCACACTCGCCTCGGCGACGGCGGTGCGAATGACGTCATCTGAATCGTCGAACGGCAGACCGAGCAGCGGGTCGCCCTCGCCGATGATCGCTGGATTTTCTACCGCCGACTGGCGCATTCGCTAATCATACACAACGCATAGAGCGTATGGTCTAAATCGCGATCACCTCGACCGGCAGGAATCAGTCGTATGACGAACCTCAAGATTCGGCGCATCCGATTCGATCTCACGGGTGACGATGTGCCGTTCAACTGGAATCCGGAGCGACCGGCGTTCGCGATGCAGTGCAACCTGATCACCTTCTTCGCGCCGGGATTCGAGAAGTTCATCGTCGACGCGACCCGCGAGGCCATTCCCTTGATGCGCGATCGGCGACACATCGAGGAAGCCAACGCCTACCTGCGGCAGGAGGCGCAGCATTCGGCGGCGCACATGAGCCACTTCCGGGCGCTGGTTCGGCGTTGGCCGGGGTTGCAGGAGACGATGGACGGGGTGATCGAATCTTATGACCGGCTCACCGCGACAAAGCCTTTGGCGTGGCGGCTCGCCTACACCGCGGTCATCGAGAACACCTTCACGCCCTACTTCAAGGTCTTCCTCGACCACGAGGACAAGCTCTTCTGGCCCGGCGACGAACGCGTGGCGTCGCTGTTCCTCTGGCACTTCGTCGAAGAGATCGAACATCGCAGCTCCGCGTTGATGGTCTACGACGCCGTGCACGGCGACTTTCTCTACCGCGCCAGGACCATCGGCGCCGTCGTCAAGCACATGGGTGAGATCCTGTCCATCGTCTCGAGTGGGTTCCAACAGCACGTGCCCGCAGCGGAAGGTGGCCAGTACGGCCGGTTGCTGCCAGATGGGTTGACACCGCGGGCGATGCTGGCCGCGGCACGAGCCGCCCGGCAGCTGACCGGCCCCGGGCAGGGCACCTATTCCGGCGTGCCCAGGCGGGAGATGATAGCGATGCTCACCGGCCTTGTCCGTTCACAGGGGCCGCACCACGATCCGGCATATGAGAACCTCCCACGCTTCGCTGGACGGTGGCGCGAACGGTACGACCAGGAGCCGAAGAGCGCTGCGCGATGGTATTCCGTCGGCGCGGGCTCGAAGTGAGGGCGGGTGGGGGCGCCGCCGCCGATATGATCGCCGGCATGCGGGCCGAGGAAATGGGCGAATAGTGGCACGGCGCCACGGCTGGTCGGGCAACACCCCGACCTCGGACGAGGAGGCGATCAACCGCATCCTCGATGCCGCCGACGACATCATCGCCGAGCGTGGCTCAGCGATGCGGATCGCCGACGTCGCACGGTCATTGGGTGTCACCCGGCAAACGGTGTACCGCTACTTCCCCGGCACGGAAGCGCTACTGCTCGCGACGGTCATGCGCTCCGGCGACGGTTTCCTCGAGCAGCTGGCGAACCATGTCGCCGGCGAAACGGATGCCGTCACGGCGGTCGTCGAAGGCTTGGCCTTCGCGATCGAGCATCTCTCGAACGACGACCGGATGATCTACATCCTGAGCAAGCGGTCCAGGGGTGAGCTCGCACCCTCGCTGGCCTCCGACACCGCGCTCGCCTTCAGCCGATCCATGCTCCACCGCTACGAGGTGGACTGGGAGGCAAACGGTTTCGACGAAGAGGCCCTCGGCGGGCTGTCCGAATTCCTCCTGCGGATCCTGTACTCATATCTGGTGGACAGCAACCGCACTCACCGCAACGGCGCGGAGTTGCGCACCTTCCTGGCACGCTGGGTGGGGCCAGCCGTTATCTACCCCCGATTCGCGGTGGCCATGGAGTCGGTGAGCAAGGTCGCCCTCCCACGGCGCACCCGGAGCCGGCCGGCGTCGTAGCCCCCAGCGAGATTCCCTGTAAGTCCAGGTCGCAGTGGAACACCCAGGCAGATGCGGGCACCCGCCCACCGATCAGGCGTTGGTGTCGAAGGTGATGACTTCGCCTCGATTGATGGACACCCAGTCGCGAGCCTCCAGATACGGGCGGAAGGTGTCGATGATCAGCTTCTCGTCGTCGGAGGTTTTGGGCCGCTGAAGCTCGTAGAGGTGGGGAAACTCCGTCCAGGTGACGACGGCGTCCCATAGCCGCAGCGCCGCCTTACCGGTGGGCGGGTCAATGAGCACCGGGCCGAAGAGGCACTGCCCGTCGGGAAAGAACATCGTCGGCACGCCGTATCCCCCGGCGTCGACCACCCGCTGGTGATCGGCCATCACTTCGTCTCCGGTGGTCGGGTCCGCGATCGCCTGGTCGACCAGTTGCGGATCGAAACCGAGTTCGGCGAGTAAGCGCCGGGCGACGGCCTTCTCGTGCGGCTTGTGCCCGTCCACATGCAACGCCCGCCCCGCCCGCGCGTACCACGCGTCGAGGTTCGCCATCGAGCGTCGCCGCAACAGCGCACCGATGCGCATCATCGACCAGCCGTAGGACCACTCCCGTTCCCACGGGTGCTTTTTGCCCTCCTGACGGTTGACTTCTTCGAGGCTGAAGAACCGCCAGTTCACCTCGAGGCCCGTGAGGTCCCGGACCTCGCGAATCCACAGCGACGTCTGATACGCGTAGGGACACATCACGTCGAAATGAAAATCGACGAAGGCCGGGCGACTCGTCACATATGAACCCTAGGCCGCGGCGGCGAGCATCTCAACGACGCTGATCGGCCAACGAACGTCGTGTGACGTGCGACGATCGTAAACCGCTTGCTCAGTTCGATTCCGCAGGTTCGAGCGTCCGAAAGGTTGTCGATGGAGCCCGTCATCATCGAATGCGCGATCAACGGCGTGACGCCGAAGGCCACCAATCCGCACGTTCCCGTCATACCTCCCGAGGTCGCCGCCGACGCCCTCGCCTGCATACAGGCCGGCGCCGCGATCGTGCACAACCACATCGATCTGCCCGGTGTCAGCGTGGAGCGCGCTGTCGAGCGGTACCTCGAAGGGTGGCGCCCGATTCTCGACGCCCGGCCCGACGCCTTGCTCTATCCGACGATTCATCTGGACGCCGACGGCGCATGCTCCTACGAGCATCTGGTCGCACTGGCCGCAGCAGGGATGCGTATCGGGATCACCGACCCGGGCTCGGTGAACCTGGGCGGCAGGGACGCCGACGGCTTGCCGTCTGGCGACTTCGTGTACCGCAACTCCTTCGCGGTGATCGGCCGCGCATTCGACATCTGCCGCGACGGGCGACTGGGCCCGAGTCTGGCGATCTACGAACCGGGCTTCCTGCGCGCGACCCTCGCATGGTGGCGCGCTGGCCGATTGCCCACCGGCGCGATGATCAAGCTGTACTTCTCCACCGAAAGGGGTTACCTCGGTGCGCCTTTCGGGCTGCCCCCGACCGAACGCGCGCTTGACACATACCTCGAGCTGCTCGACGGATGCGATATCCCGTGGGCGGTTTCCCTCGTCGGCGGTGACCTGTGCACAGATCGGCTGGCCGAGCTGGCTCTCGAACGCGGCGGAAACCTTCACGTGGGGTTGGAGTTCTACGGCGGCGATCGCACACCGACCAACGTCGACCTGGTGTCCGAAGCCGTGGCGCTGTGCCGGCGGGTGGGCCGGCCGGTCGCCACGCCCGACCAGGCCGCGCGGATCCTGCGATTGCCACGAGGGCGCGGGGAGGAACAACCGTAGACCACACCGGTCGATGGTTGACCAAAGTGCCACGTGATGCGCTGGCGGGCAGATGGCTACACAATGTCAGCATGCAGGTCGAGAACTGGAACCGGGTGATATGAACCTCCGAAACTGTCTGCTTCTGCCGGCCGTATGGCTCGCCGCGATGCTAACCTTCGCGCCGAGTGCACCCGCTGAACCACGGTCCACCATCCCCGATATCGGGGCCGCCATCGCCAAGGCCGAAAGCCTCCTTGGGACAGACGAATTCGGCATCTACGGATGCGAAGCTCTGGTGGCCCACGCATTCGGCGTGTCGCAGGCCGAATTCGGTTGGGACGGCGCGTCCGAGACCATGTATCAAGCTCTTCTCGAACAAGGCAAGATTCACACCGACAGAAATCCCCCACGTGGGGCACTCGTCTTCAGTAAGGGATTCGTGGGGCCCCACATCGACATTTCCCGCGGGGACGGAACGTACATATCCGCCGGCGTGCAGGGCCTGTCACCGGGATACGGCGACGGGAGCAACATCCAGATCCTGCCCAGTCCCAGTGTGGGAGACGCCAACTACACCTACCGCGGCTGGAGCATGACGTTCCCGGAGTAGGTCTTTCCCACGGCTGCTGGGATACCGTCCGGAACAAAGCCAAAAGGGCCACGTCTTTGGACGTGGCCCTTTTTTTTGTGGAGCTGCCGGGAATCGAACCCGGGTCCTACGGCGTTCCCTCAAGGCTTCTCCGTGCGCAGTTCGCTATGCCTCTACTCGGATCTCCTGATCACGCGAACAAGTAAGGATGACGATCCCAGTCGCTGTTTGGTGTCCCGATGAGTCCCGCGACCGAACTCACCGGTTTATCCCTCTAGCTGATGCCAGACACCGGGTCGAGGGCTCTCCCGGGCTGACAGACTAGCCGTCGCTTAGGCAGCGAGGGCGTAGTCGCGCTGATTGGAATCGGCGCTTAATTGGTTGCAACGACGCTTACGGTGGTCTCTTGCCTGCACCGGCACGCTTCCCTTGATTCGACGCTCGAAGTCGAAACCGTTCAGCCCCTTGTTGAGTTGTCCAACACCATGCCCGCCAACCTTCGGCGGGACATCCCATCCTACGCGACCTGCAACGCCTCACCACAACCATTTATGCCCTCACAGGCACATCGCTGCAGCTCAGATCACATAGTTGAGGTGCTCGACGACGCGCCTGCCGACCTCTTCATCGCCGCTGTACCCGACGGCGTCGGCGTGCTGGGCCAACGAGGTCCGGCCCCCTGCCAGCCGGGCGAACAGCAGCGCGTCGAGCGTGATGGTGGTCGTCGGCTCGGTGCCGCCGAAGTCCTCGACGACGTGCGCGCGGCCCTCGACCGCGACGTTGATCGTCCTGCCAAGGGGCCCGGTCAACACGATCGAGACACGGGATCCGTCCGGCGCCCGGCCCAGTTTGCCCACCACGAAGCCCATGCTGGCCGCCATCTCGTCCAGCGCGAGCTCCGACGGCCGCCCCGCCCGGTCGCTCACCGGCTGCCCGAGTGCGTCGCGGATGTCGTGCTCGTGCATCCAGCAGTCGAAGATCCGCACCCGCATGAATCGGCCGTAGGTGTCCGGCCCCGCAGGTGTGAGGGTGACTTCGTTCCAGTCGCCCTCGGAAATCGCGGCCAGGGCTTCCCGCCGCTGTCCGGTGATCGAGCGGAACCTCTTCAGTAAGTCCTCGACCGGTAAGGCCCGCAGATGCCGGACCCACCGCTCGTTCATGACCCCGATGTCGTTGCGCACGTGCTTGAGCGTGGAGACGTCGATGTCGGCCTCCGGCGTGCCGACGCCCTGCAACATCGACTCCGTTCCGACCACATGCGCGACGATGTCGCGAACCGACCAACCGGGGAGCGGCGACGGCGCCAACCACTGCGCATCGGTCAACCCGTCGACCACTTCATCGATGCCGTCCCACTGCGCGAACAATGCATCGAGCACCGTCGCCTTGTCCAGCTGCGTCACAGGACGCGAAGCACTGCCGCTCACGACCCGACCGTACCGCGCGTCGTCAGCGGGCATTCGCGGAACGCCGGACCGTCACGAGGTGTCGGCCGCAAGCGATCCGACCGCATGATCGGTGATCGCGCCCGGCAGCCCGAACAGGTGCCCCTGCGCCAATCGACACCCAGCGCGAACCACGATCTCGGCCTGCTCGACGGTCTCGATGCCCTCGGCGACGACCTCCAGGCCCAACGGGTCGCACACAGCGATCACCGAGCGGTACAGGGTGGCGTCCCGGGCGCGTTCGGTCCCGGCCAACAGACTGCGGTCGAGCTTGACGACCTGGACTGGCAACGCGTGCAGATAGGTCAGCGAGTTGTACCCCGCGCCGAAATCATCAAGCGCGACCTTGACCCCAATGGCGTTCAGCCGCAGGATTTGTGCGGCCGCGGCGTCGAGATCGATGATCGGGACGGTCTCGGTGATCTCCAGCGTCAACCGACTGGGCTCCACGCCGTGGCGGGCCAGCGTCTGCGCCACCACCTCGTCAAAACCCGGCTCGCGCAACCGCGCCGCTCCGATGTTGACGTGCAAATCGAGAGATATTCCGGCCGTGGTGAATTCCCGACAACTCAGATTCAGGATCATCGCATCGAGCGCACCCCCGAGCCCGGCGACCTCGGCTGCGGCCACGAACGTCTCGGGCGGGATCTGCGCACCGTCCGGCGCGGTCCATCTCGCGAGCGCCTCCACTGCCACCGGAGTCTCCTCGGGTAGCCGAACGATGGGCTGGTAGACCAGGTAAAACCCGGCGGGCGGATCCCCGCCGGCCTGGCGCAGCGCGGCGGGAAAGTCCGCCGCCAACCCCGTGATCGACGGGTACACCACGGCGATGTCCTTACCCAGACGCTTGCCCTCGTACATCGACTGATCGGCCTTGCGAAGCAGATCATCTGGCGTCTGGCAGTCGCCGTCGGCGCGTAGGCGCACCAAGCCCATGCTGGCGCGTATCCGCGCGCTGGAACCGTGCAGGGCGAACGGCTCGCGCAGCGCCGCCCGGATGCGGTCGGCCACGACCTCGGGCGGAGTCACGCCGTCCTTGATCAGGATCGCGAACTCGTCACCGCCGATGCGGGCCAAGGTGTCCGTATCGGACACGCAACGACGAAGGCGACCGCCGACTGCGCGCAGCAGCTCATCACCCCCGGCGTGTCCGAAGCGGTCGTTGATGTCCTTGAAATCGTCCAGATCGACGAAGATCAGGACGAAATCGCCGCTGGCAGCCGCACTTTCGAGCCTCTCACCGAACAGCAGGCGGTTCGGCAGCCCGGTCAGCGCGTCGTGGTGCACCTGGTGCGCCAGCCGGCGCTGTGCGTCGTACAGCCGCACGGTCAGCCTGTTCTGCGTACGCATCGCGAAGACCTGCCGCGCGCCGACGAGCAAGACCATCACGATCGCTCCACACACGAGCACCGCGTCGAGCTGCTGGCCCCGCAATTGGTGAAAGGCGTAAAGCAGTGCCATACCGGCGAATCCGGTGTAGGGCAGGATCAGCTGTACGTAATCCATCACCCGCTCGCCGGCCTCGGCCGCCCCCTCCGGCGGTGGTGCCGGTTCGGCCAGTGAGTACACCACCAACACCAGCCCGAGAACGAACGCGCCACCGCCCCACAGGTCTCCGTTATGAACGTTGACCGACCGGAAATACGCCACCAATCGGTCCGCGCACGTGAGCAGCATGACACCGCCGCTCAACAGCAGGCAGTTCGCGCGAAACGGCCGGCCGGGCCGGTAGAGGACGGCGAAGTACACCGCCGCCACCACCGCGCACAATTGCAGCAGCGAATAGGTGACCAGGACGGAGGGATCCTTCGATCGGGGGAACGCCGCGGCGGCCAATCCACCGTATCCGGCGACGTAGGACAGCAGCGAGAAGGAGATGGCGGCCACGATCCCGTCCAGCACGGGAGCGACCGCGGAATACCCGTGCGCCGGATGGTCGGGACCGTCGGGAGCTTCGACACCGGCGCGGCCCAACACGACCACCGCGACGACGATGAGCATTGCAGGGAACAGATACGCCACGATCTCCACGGCGCTTGCCACTCGGCCGTCGGCCGGTCCTCCCCGGGCCCAGAACATCAGGTCACCGATGAGCCAGCTCAGACACGCCGAGGAGATCAGTATTCGCCACCATCTAGACGGACCTGTGACCCTGCGTGCCACCGAGAATCCGATAGCGACGATCGCGATGCCCAGGACCGCTTGCAACGCGCTCAATACAAGAGTGGCCACATTGCGTCCGAACGGCGCCAGCGCATTACCGGCAACGACGACGAGCAATGCGACAAGAACGGCACATCGCAGCCGATAATCTCTGAGCGACACCCCTTCACCCGCCTCCCGGTCGTTATGGTGCCTCACCCGACCGGATGTATATGCAACTATTCGCGCAACCGCGCTAACCCGCGGCGATCATCGCCACCGCGCCGAGTGCCAGCACCATCCCGAACGCCTGCCATCGGGTGACCCGCTCGCGCAGCACCACGATCGCCAGCAGCACCGTCGCCGCCGGATACAACGACATCAGCACGCCCGCGAGCGACAGCAGCGCCGCCTGCAGCGCCAAGAGCATCGCGATGTTCGCCCCGACGTCCAGGAACGCGGCCAGCACCGCCAATTTCAGCGGGTCTCCGGATGGCGGGCGCAGGTTTCGGCTCAGCGCCGCGATGAGGATCACCACCGCCGTCGCCGACGCCCGTGCGAACACCAGTGGCCACAGCTTGGCCTCCACCGGCGCCTGGTCGATCAGCACGAAGTTGAGCCCGAACGCCACGCCCGAGCCGACCGTCAGCCACGCCACCTTCGGCGTGAACCGGTGCTCCTTGACGTCCTCGTCGGAGGCCTCGCGGCTGACCAGGACCACCGCGATCAGCGCCAGCACGACGCCCACGCCCGCGATCAGCCCGGGCCGCTCCCCCAGCGCCAACCCGACCCCGACGGGGATGCCGGCCACCAGAATCGCGGTGAGCGGCGAGACCACCGAAATCGGTCCCGAGCCGAGTGCGGCGTAGAACCACCACACGCCGAACGCCTGCGAGACCCCGCACAGCACGCCCCACACGACCGCACCCTGGGATACGTCGCCGCCGATCGGCACCGCCACCGCGGCAAGCACGACCATCGCGATCGGATAGGAGACCAGCACGACGCGCAGCGCGGCGATGCGGCGGGAAGCCAGCCCTCCGACGAAATCGCTGATCCCGTATCCCAGCGCCGACGCCAGCGCCAGCGCGACTCCGATCAGGTCATGCCCTTGGCGCGGCGACCCAACTCGCGGGTGATCTCGCGCTGCGCGTCGCGGCGGGCCAGGTCCTGGCGCTTGTCGCGGGCTTCCTTGCCGCGGGCCAGCGCCAGTTCCACCTTGACCTTGCCTTCGGTGAAATACAGCGACAGCGGCACGAGTGTGAGGTTGCCGTCGCGAATCCGGCCGATCAGCTGATCGATCTGCTTGCGGTGCATCAGCAGTTTGCGGTTGCGCCGCGGCGCGTGGTTGGTCCAGGTGCCGTGGTGATACTCCGGGATGTGCACGTTGCGCAGCCAGACCTCGCCGTCGTCGACGGTGGCGAACGCGTCGGCCAGCGATGCCTGCCCGTCCCGCAGGCTCTTGACCTCGGTGCCGACCAGCTGGATGCCCGCCTCGAACGTCTCCAGGATCGAATAGTTGTGCCGCGCTTTACGATTGGTTGCGACAACCTTGTTGTTCCCGGAGCGGGACGGATCGGCTTTCTTGGCGCCCTTTTTGGCCACGGCTACCTTCGTATGTAGAGCCGCAGTGTGACGTACGCGGTGATGCCCGACATCGCCAGCCCGAGGAACAACATCAGCGGTGCGCTGAAGTACAGCACGTCGGCGTAGTCGACCTTGGCGATCAAATTCGCTTGATAGAACTGGTTCAACGCGTTCTCCAGGAACAGCGCCCGCACCACTATCAGCCCGACGATCGCGATGACCACACCGATCAATGCCGCCAGCATTGCCTCCACGAGGAACGGCAACTGGGTGTACCAGCGACTGGCTCCGACCAGGCGCATGATGCCGATCTCGGTGCGTCTGGTGTAGGCCGCGACTTGGACCATGTTGGCTATCAACAGAACCGCGCCGACCGCCTGCACCAGCGCCACCGCGAACGCGGCGTTACTGATTCCGTCGAGCACCGCGAACAGCCGGTCGATCAGCTCCTTTTGGTTGAGCACGTTGAGCACGCCGGGCTGGCCGACCATCGCCTGGTCGAAATCCTTGTGCTGTTCGGGATTGTCGAGCTTGACGATGAACGACGCCGGGAACGCATCACGCCCCGCGACGTCCTTGTACTGCGGGAACTTCTTGATCGCGTCGTCGTAGGCCTCGTCCCGGTTGAGGAAGCGCACCGAACGCACGTCGTCGCGGTCCTCGATCTGCTGGCGCAGCGCCTTGCACGGGTCGGCGTCGCACGACGGGTCGTTGGCCGAGACGTCGTTGGTCAAGAACACCTGACTCTCGACGCGGTCGAGGTAGATGTTGCGGGACTGATCGGCCAGCCGCACGACCAGCAGGCCGCCGCCGAAGAGCCCGATCGAGATCGCGGTCGTCAGAATCATCGCCACGGTCATGGTGACGTTGCGACGAAATCCAGTGAGGACCTCGTTGATGAGGAAGCCGAAGCGCACTAGCGATCCATTCCGTAGACGCCGCGCTGCTCGTCGCGAATCAGCCGGCCGAGTTCGAGTTCGACGACCCGCTGACGCATTGAGTCGACGATGTGGTGGTCATGGGTGGCCATCAGCACCGTGGTACCGGTGCGGTTGATCCGCTCGAGCAGATCCATGATGTCCTTGCTGGTCTCGGGGTCAAGGTTGCCCGTGGGCTCGTCGGCGAGCAGCACCAGCGGGCGGTTCACGAAGGCCCGGGCGATCGCGACGCGCTGCTGTTCGCCACCGGACAGTTCGGCGGGCAGGCGGTTGGCCTTGCCGGACAGCCCGACCATCTCCAGCACGTCGGGTACCACGCGGTTGATGGTGTCGGCGCGTTTGCCGATGACCTCGAGCGCAAACGCGACGTTCTCGAAGACGGTCTTCTGCTGCAGCAGCCGGAAGTCCTGGAAAACGCAGCCGATCACCTGGCGCAGGCTGGGGATATGCCGGCCCGGCAGCTTGTTGACATGGAACTTCGACACCTGGATGTCGCCATGGGTCGGGGTCTCCTCGGCCAGCAGCAGCCGCATGAACGTCGACTTGCCCGAACCCGACGGCCCGATGAGGAAGACGAACTCACCCTTGTCGATCTTGACCGAGACATTGTCGAGCGCGGGCCGCGCAGACGACTTGTACTGCTTGGTCACGTTGTTGAGGGTGATCATCACGGCACGCCAGTGTAGCGGGGGAACAGCGATGCCCTAGCTGACCGGACTCGGGGCCGGCGCCGGCAGCAACTGCGGGAGCGGGGGGAACAGGGGCTGCTGCGTCGTCGTCGGTGTCGTCTCCGGTCCGAGGGTCTCGGTGGTGGGTTGCCGCGGCCCGGGGCCGTCGGGGTCGATCACGGTCGTCGTCGGCGTAGGCGACGTGGTGGTCGTGGTCTCGGTCGGGCTTGTCGTGGTCGTCGTGGTGGTGGTCGTGGTGGGCGTGGGCCGCCGCACGTTGGTGCGCGGCACCCACGTGTAGTTCGGGTCGGGTACGAAACCGGGCGGCACCACGGCCGGGGTGGGCGCCGCCGGCGGGGTGGGTGGCGGCTCGAAGGTCTGGTTCACCCAGAACAGCGCCACGAACGCGACCATGAGGACCACGGTCGACACCCGCATCCGGCCCAGGCGGCCCCGAAACCAATTCCTCACGGCTTCTGCTCCGGGGTGGGTTGGGTCGGCTCGCCGCCCTCGGGGAAAGCCGCCGGATGCGGGATCGCGGCGACCATCGGGTTGTGCCCGTCACCCGGTGACGAGATGCCGCCGCGGCGCAGCGCACGGATAACCAGAACACGGAGCCGACGGCCGACCTCGAACTGCTTACCGGGCAGGGTGCGCGCCACCATCCGCAGATTGACGGTGTCGAGCTCGATGCTCTCCACCCCCATCAACTGCGGGGCATCGAGCAACAGATCGCGCAGACCCGGATCCTCGTAGGCGCTTTCGGCGACGCTGTGCAGCAGGTCGTTGACCTCGTTCAGGTCGGCCGACGTCGGGACGGGGATGTCGATGACGGCGCGCGCCCAGTCCTTCGACAGGTTGACCGATTTGACGATCTGACCGTTGGGGATCGTCATCATCTCGCCCTCGCTCGAGCGCAGCTTGGTGACGCGCAACGTGACGTCCTCGACGGTGCCCTCGGCCGGCGCCGCGACACCCGTCACCGTCAACGACACCAGATCGCCGAAGCCGTACTGCTTCTCGGTGATGATGAAGAATCCCGAGAGCAGATCCTGCACGAGCCGCTGCGCGCCGAAGCCCAGCGCGGCGCCCAGCACCGCGGCGGGGGCCACCAGCGATCCGATCGGGATGGCGAGGATGTCCGTCACCTCGACGATCACGATGACGAACAGCAGCGCGACCGAAACCCACGAGATCACCGACGCGACCGCCTGGCGGTGCTTGGTGGTCTCCGAGCGCACCAACTGGTCGCTGCCCGCGTACTCGGCGTCGAGGCGTCGCACGACCTTCATTGCGCCCCAGTTGATGAACCGCGCCGCCAGCACGCCGCCGATCAGCAGGAGCGCGATGCGCACCCCGCGGTCGAGGATCCACACCCCGATGTTGCCGGTCCAGAAGCCGGTCCAGCGCTCGGCGAAGTCGAAGGCGAGTACGGTGCTGTTCATCTCGGCGCTAATCGTCTGATTGGCTCTTGCGCCAACGGATCCCGGCTTCCAGGAATCCGTCGATGTCCCCGTCCAGCACCGCGGCCGGGTTGCCGACCTCGAACTCGGTGCGCAGGTCCTTGACCATCTGGTAGGGGTGCAGCACGTAGGACCGCATCTGGTTGCCCCACGAGCTGCCGCCGTCGCCCTTGAGGGCGTCCATCTCGGCGCGCTCTTCCAAGCGCTTGCGCTCCAACAGTTTTGCCTGCAGAACCCGCATCGCCGAAACCTTGTTCTGCAGCTGCGACTTCTCGTTCTGACACGTCACCACGATGCCCGTCGGGATGTGGGTCAGCCGGACCGCCGAATCCGTGGTGTTCACCGACTGCCCGCCCGGCCCGCTGGAGCGGTAGACGTCAACGCGCACATCGCTTTCCGGGATGTCGATGTGGTCGGTGGTCTCGACCACCGGCAACACCTCGACGTCGGCGAACGACGTCTGCCTGCGGCTCTGGTTGTCGAACGGGCTGATGCGCACCAGGCGGTGGGTGCCCTGCTCGACCGACAGCGTGCCGTAGGCGAACGGCGCGTGCACGGCGAAGGTCGCGCTCTTGATGCCCGCCTCTTCGGCGTAGGAGATGTCGAAAACCTCGACGGGATAGTCGTGCTGTTCGGCCCAGCGGATGTACATGCGCATCAACATCTCGGCCCAGTCCGCGGCGTCCACCCCGCCGGCCCCCGAGCGGATGGTGACGACGGCCTCGCGCTCGTCGTACTCGCCGGACAGCAGCGTGCGGACCTCCATCGCCTCGATGTCCTCGCGCAGCTTGCCCAGCTCCGCGTCGGCCTCGGCGAGTTCGTCGGCACTGCCCTCTTCGGCGGCCAGCTCGTACATCACCGGCAGGTCGTCGAGCCGCTGCCGCAGCTCCTCGACGCGCCGCAACTCGCCCTGCGCGTGCGACAGCTCGCTGGTCACCTTCTGAGCACGCGTCTGGTCGTCCCACAGGTTCGGGTCGGAGGCCTCGTGCTCGAGCTTCTCGATGCGACCGCGGAGGCCCTCGACGTCGAGCACCCGCTCCACCGTGGTCAGGGTGGAGTCAAGTGCGGCGAGGTCGGCTTGACGGTCAGGATCCACGGGAGTTCAGGTTACCCGGGTGCCGATCCAGGCCGGTTCTCACGACTGGCGGCAACGAACGCGGTGCGCGTTCTAGCATCGGAGGCGTAACCGCCCGGCCCCGACGCGACAGCCCCCTGCGCGAGGCCGGACAGCGACAGGAAACTCGACAAAAGGTATCCATGCGCCCCTACCACGTGGCGATCGTCGGCTCAGGGCCCTCGGGTTACTTTGCCGCCGCGTCGTTGCTCAAGTTCGCCGACTCCGCCGACGACGCCGACGTGCGCGTCGACATGCTCGAGATGCTCCCGACCCCCTGGGGGCTGGTGCGCTCGGGTGTGGCCCCCGACCATCCGAAGATCAAGTCGATCAGCGCCCAGTTCGAGAAGACGGCGCTCGATCCGCGGTTCCGGTTCTTCGGCAACGTCGCGGTCGGCGAGCACGTGCATCCCGCCGAGTTGGCCGAACAATATGACGCGGTGATCTATGCCGTCGGTGCGCAGTCGGACCGGGCGCTGGGCATCCCGGGCGAGGACCTGCCCGGCAGCGTCGCCGCCGTCGATTTCGTCGGCTGGTACAACGCGCACCCGCACTTCGAGGAGATCGCGCCGGACATCTCCAGCGGCCGCGCCGTCGTGATCGGCAACGGCAACGTCGCACTCGATGTTGCGCGGATCCTCGTCACCGACCCCGATGTGCTGGCCGCGACGGACATCGCCGACCACGCATTGAAGTCGCTGCACGACCGCGGGGTCGAGGAGGTCCTCGTCGTCGGCAGGCGCGGTCCGTTGCAGGCGCCGTTCACCACCCTGGAGCTGCGCGAGCTCGGACACCTCGAGGGGCTCGGCGACGTCGACGTCATCATCGATCCCGCCGACTTCGCCGACATCACCGACGAGGATCTCGAGGCGGCGGGCAAGACCGTCCGCAACAACATCAAGGTGTTGCGCGGCTACGCCGAGCAGACACCCAAGAATGCCAAGCGGCGCATCGTGTTCCGGTTCCGCACCTCGCCGATCGAGATCAGGGGCGACGGGCGCGTGGAGTCGATCGTGCTCGGGCGCAACGAGCTGGTCGAGGAGAACGGCCGCATCGTCGCCAAGGACACCGGCGAGCGCGAGGAGGTGCCGGCCCAGCTGGTGGTGCGCGCGGTCGGCTATCGCGGTGTGCCGACGCCGGGCCTGCCGTTCGACGAACGCAGCGGCACGATCCCGCACACCGGCGGCCGCGTCGACGGCAGCCGCAACGAGTACGTCGTCGGCTGGATCAAGCGGGGCCCGACCGGTGTCATCGGCAGCAACAAGAGCGACTCGCAGGAAACGGTCGACACGCTGATCGCCGATCTGTCCGGTGCGCAGTTGTCCGACTTCGACGAGAACCATTCGAGACGGCTGGCGGAATGGCTGGTCGAGCGTCAGCCGAAGGTCATCACCGACGACCACTGGCGGCTGATCGACGAGTACGAACGGTCAGCGGGTGAACCGCATGGGCGGCCGCGCGTGAAGCTGACCAGCGTGGCCGAAATGCTGAGGATCGGGCACGGCTGATCAGGGGTACGGCTGCGGCGGCGGAGGCGGCGGCGCGGCGTCCGGCGGCAGGCCCTGCGGCGCGAACCGCCAGTTGTCGGGGTTCTTCGGCGAGTAGACGACCGGGAACAACTGGCCCATCGTCGGCCAGTCGTCGACGTCCACCTCGAGCCGCTGGTACACGACGTGCTCGTTGACCGTGGGGCCGTTGATGACGCCGGTGATCGTCACGTATTGGGGCCCGGTCACGTCAGTGGGTCGCGGGCTGACGCCGGTGACCAGCAACTGACCCGAGGGCCAGTCGGTCGGCGCGCCGCGGCGGCGCATCAGCATCGGCCGGGCCAGCAGCACCAGCGCACCGACCAGCAGCAGTATCACCGCGAATTCCCACATCCCGACATGGTAGGACGACAGGCATGGATTCCGAGGCGGACGATCTGGCACTGGCACTGGCCCTGGCCGACGAATCGGACGCCAGGACGATGGCCCGCTTCGGCGCGGTGGACCTCGTCGTCGAAACCAAACCCGACCTGACCCCCGCCACGGACGCCGACCTCGAGGTCGAGTCGATGATCCGGCAGCGACTCGAGCGGGAGCGCCCGAACGATTCGGTGTTCGGCGAGGAGTTCGGCGGGACGAAGGAATTCGTGGGCAGGCAGTGGGTCGTCGACCCGATCGACGGGACCAAGAACTTCGTGCGCGGCGTGCCGGTGTGGGCGACGCTGATCGCGCTGTTGCACGACGGCGTTCCGGTGCTCGGCGTGGTGAGTGCGCCCGCGCTGCAACGTCGATGGTGGGCGGTGGCCGGCCGGGGCGCTTTCGCGCGGGTGAGCGGGCAAGCGGAACGTCGGTTGACCGTGTCGAAGGTCGGCGACCTCGGGTCGGCGAGCCTGGCGTTCTCCAGCCTCTCGGGCTGGGCCGACCGCGGCATTCGCGACCGGTTCGTCGCGTTGACCGACGCCGTGTGGCGGGTGCGCGGCTACGGCGACTTCTACAACTACTGCCTCGTCGCGGAGGGCGCCGTCGACATCGCGATGGAGCCCGAGGTGTCGACGTGGGACCTGGCGCCACTCGACATCCTGGTGCGCGAGGCCGGCGGCCGGTTCACCAACCTCGACGGCGAGGACGGGCCTCACGGTGGCAGCGCGGTCGCGACCAACGGCCTGCTACACGATGAAGTTCTGCGTCGGCTGCTGTGAGTTCGACAACAACTTACTTGTGAGTCAGTTCCGATACCTTACTCTGGAGTCAGTTCGACGAGTTCGGACGTCCCCAATCAAAGCGAGGCAGTCGAAATGAGCAAGAACCTGCCGTCGAAAAACGGATCCAAGCCCAAGCGAAGCGGCAAGGAAAGCGCCGTCGGCTTGAAGAAACACAAGCGCTCCGCGACCGATCTCGGGCTCGCGCTGGTCACTCCCCTGGTCGGTCAGGAGTTCCTGGATCGCTACAACCTGCGCGACCCGCTCAACCGCGGATTGAAGTACGGCGTCAAGCAGGTCTTCTCCGTCGCGGGCGCCGCCAACCGACAGTTCAAGCGCGTGTCGGGTAATCAGAGCGGCCCGACACGGTTGAAGAAGAGCGGATCGGACTACTTCGATCTCACTCCCGACGACGAACAGCAGATGATCGTCGAGACGGTCGGCGAGTTCGCCGACGAAGTCATCCGCCCGGCGGCGCGCGAAGCCGACGAGGCCGCCGACTACCCCGTCGACCTGGTGGCCAAGGCGTCCGAACTCGGCATCACCGCGATCAACGTGCCCGAAGATTTCGAGGGCATAGCGGCGCACCGCGCGGCCGTCACCAATGTCCTGGTCGCCGAGGCACTCGCTTACGGCGACATGGGCCTCGCGCTGCCGATCCTGGCTCCCGCGGGCGTCGCATCGGCGCTCACCCATTGGGGCAGCGCCGATCAGCAGGCCACTTATCTGAAGGAGTTCGCGGGCGAGAACGTCCCGCAGTCCTGCGTCGCGATCGCCGAACCGCGTCCGCTGTTCGATCCGACCGCGTTGAAGACCACGGCCGTGCGCACGCCGAGCGGTTACCGCCTCGACGGCGTGAAGTCGTTGGTGCCGGCGGCCGCGAACGCCGAATTGTTCATCGTCGCAGCGCAACTCAATGGCAAGCCCGCGCTGTTCATCGTCGAATCGTCGTCGAAGGGGCTCAGCGTCACGCCGGACCCGGGTATGGGCATCCGCGGGGCCGCGATCGGTCAGGTGTCGCTCGACGGGGTCACCGTGCCACTGTCGGCGCGGCTCGGCGAAGAGGGCGCCAACGATGAGGACTACTCGGAGGCGCTCGCGCTGTCTCGGCTCGGCTGGGCGGCGCTGGCCGTCGGAACGTCGCATGCGGTGCTCGACTACGTCGTGCCATATGTCAAGGAGCGCCACGCTTTCGGCGAACCGATCGCGCACCGCCAGGCGGTCGCCTTCATGTGCGCCAACATGGCGATCGAGTTCGACGGTCTGCGCCTGATCACCTGGCGCGGCGCATCGCGGGCCGACCAGGGCCTGCCGTTCGCCCGCGAAGCCGCGCTGGCCAAGCGGCTGGGAACCGACAAGGGAATGCAGATCGGCCTGGACGGTGTGCAGCTGCTCGGCGGCCACGGTTACACCAAGGAACACCCCGTCGAGCGCTGGTACCGCGATCTGCGCGCCATCGGCGTCGCCGAGGGTGTCGTAGTCATCTGAGTCTTACGAGCGAAAGTCGAACCATGGCAATCAATCTGGAACTGCCGCGCAAGCTCGAGGCGGTCATCGAGAAGGCCCATCAGGGTGCCGCGGAGATGCTGCGCCCGATATCCCGCAAGTGGGATCTGCGCGAACACGAGTACCCGGTCGAATTGGACACCCTGGCCACCCTCTTCGAGGGCATTCAGGATGCGAAGGCGTTCGCGTTCGCGGGCGCCGAGGCGTTCGCCGGTGGGGACGAGCCCAGGGACGTCAACCACAACGGCGCCAACATGTCGGCCGTGCTCAACGTGATGGAGATCAGTTGGGGCGACGTGGCTTTGATGCTCTCGGTGCCGCGCCAGGGGCTCGGCAACGCCGCGATCTCCAGCGTCGCCACCCCTGAGCAGCTCGAGCGGCTGGGCAAGGACGTGTGGGCCGCGATGGCGATCACCGAACCGGGCTTCGGCTCCGATTCGGCGGCGGTGTCGACGACGGCGAAGCTCGACGGCGACGAGTACGTGATCAACGGCGAGAAGATCTTCGTCACGGCGGGCTCGCGGGCCACCCACATCGTGGTGTGGGCGACGCTGGACAAGTCTCTGGGCCGCGCGGCGATCAAGTCGTTCATCGTGCCGCGTGAGCACCCCGGCGTGACGGTCGAACGGCTCGAGGACAAGCTCGGCATCAAGGCCTCCGACACCGCGGTCATCCGGTTCGACAACGTCCGGATCCCCAAGGAGAACCTGCTGGGAAGCCCGGAGATCCACGTGGAGAAGGGTTTTGCCGGGGTCATGGAGACCTTCGACAACACCCGGCCCGTCGTCGCCGCGATGGCTGTCGGCATCGCCCGCGCCGCGCTGGAGGAGCTGCGCAAGCTGCTCACCGAAGCCGGTGTCGAAATCTCTTACGACAAGCCGTCGCATGCCCAGAGCGCACCGGCCGCGGAGTTCCTGCGGATGGAATCCGATTGGGAGGCCGCGTATCTGCTGATGGTGCGCTCGGCGTGGCAGGCCGACAACGACATTCCGAACTCGAAGGAAGCGTCGATGGGCAAGGCGAAGGCCGGCCGGGTGGCCAGTGACATCACCCTCAAGGCCGTCGAACTCGCGGGCACCGTCGGCTACTCAGAGGTCACGCTGCTGGAGAAGTGGGCGCGCGACAGCAAGATCCTCGACATCTTCGAGGGCACCCAACAGATTCAGCTGCTCGTGGTCGCGCGGCGCCTGCTCGGGCTGTCGTCGGCCGAACTGAAGTAACTCCTCCCCTACCGTCGCCGAGCAGACGTAAAACTGCCCATTTTGCGGCGATTTTGGGCAGTTTCGCGTCTGCTCGCGAGGAAATCAGAAGCCGTCGTGCACGACCACACGGGTGCGACCGGTGACGCCGCCGCCGATGATCGTGCGCAGGGTGTGCGGAGCGTCCAATATCGTGACGTCCTTGGTGACGTCCGCTAGGTGCTTGGGCCTGAGCTCTCCTTCGAGCTGCTTCCAGATCTCGCGGCGCGGTCCGATGGCGAGCTGCACGGAGTCGATCCCGGCGAGCGTGACACCGCGCAGAATGAACGGCATCACCGTCGTCGGGAGGTCAGCGGACCGGGCCAGGCCCGAAATCGCCGCGACACCAGCGTAATTCAGCGTGCTCAATGCATACGCGAGGGTGTCGCCGCCGACGCTGTCGACCACGGCCGCCCATTTCGACTTGCCGAGCGGACGAACCTTCTCCCCCTCCTCGGGCAGCCGTCCGATCACCTGGTACGCGCCGAGGCCCATCAGATAGTCGTGGGCTTCGGCCTTCCCCGAGGATGCGATCACCTCGTAGCCGAGCCCGGCCAACAGGTCGACACTGATGCTGCCGACGCCTCCGGTCGCACCGGTGACCAGCACCGGCCCGTCCTGCGGCCGGACGCCGTGCGCGCGAATCGCGTTGACGCTCATGGCCGCGGTGAATCCGGCGGTTCCGATCGCGGCGGCTTCGCCCGTCGTCAACCCCTCGAGCTTGACCACGTAGTCGGCCGGGAAACGGGCGGTGTCGGCGTATCCGCCGTGCCTGCCGATGCCGATGTCGTAGCCGTGCGCGATGACCCGGTCACCCACCGCGAAGTCCGATGACGACGACGCCGTGACGGTGCCTGCCACGTCGATACCCGGGATGAGCGGATACGAGCGGGCCACACCACCTTTGGGCGTCACCGCCAGTGCGTCCTTATAGTTGATCCCCGAGTACTCGACGGAGATCGTGACCTCACCGTCGGGCAGGAAGGCGTCGTCGACGACTTCGTGCCGCAGGGAGATCTCCCCGGCGGAGTCCTGATGTGCGACCAAGGCGTTGACTGCGCTCATGACGCTCATTGTTCACCACAGACAAAAGTCCCCGGACGCGTGCTGCGCCCGGGGACTTCTGACGTGCTTTACGAACCGAGATGCGAGATCAAGTCTGGCTTCATCTCCTGCAACTGAGCACCCCAGTACTCCCAGCTGTGCGTGCCGTACGGCGGGAAGTTGAACACACCGTTGTTTCCGCCCGCGGCGATGTAGTTGTCGCGGAACGCGATGTTCGTGCGGATCGTCAGGCCCTCGAGGAACTCGGCGGGCAGGTTCGCACCACCCAGCTCGTTGGGCGTGCCGTTACCGCAGTACACCCACAACCGGGTGTTGTTCGCGACCAGGGTCGGGATCTGCAACATCGGGTCGTTGCGCTTCCAGGCGCTGTTCGGGTCCTCGGTCGGACCCCACATGTCGTTGGCCTTGAAGCCGCCCGCGTCGCCCATCGCCATGTTGATCAGGAACGGCCACTGGCCCTCCGACGGGTTCAGGAACGCAGACAGCGCGCCGGCGTAGATGAACTGGTCCGGGTGGTAGACGGACAGGATCATCGCCGAGTTACCCGACATCGACAGGCCGACCGCGGCGTTGCCGGTGGTGGACACGCCCCTGTTGGCGGCGAGCCACTGCGGCAGCTCGCTGGTCAGGAACGTCTCCCACTTGTAGGTCTGGCACCCGGCCTTACCGCAGGCCGGCGCGTACCAGTCGGAGTAGAAGCTGGACTGGCCGCCCACGGGCAGGACCAGCGACAGCGGCGTCTCGTAGAACCACTCGAACGCCTGGGTCTCGAGGTCCCAGCCGTTGTAGTCGTCGCGAGCGCGCAGGCCATCGAGCAGGTACACCGCCTTGGAGCCGGTGCCCTTCTGGAACTGCACCTTGATGTCGCGCCCCATCGACGGCGACGGCACCATCAGGTACTCGACCGGCAGGCCGGGCCGGGAGAACGCCCCAGCGGAGGCTGACTGGCCGGCGAGGCTCACGAAACCCGGTAACAGGGCCGCCGCGATGGCCGCCACCGCGAAGCGCCGCGCCCAGGGGCCGCGAATTCTGTCAATCAAGCTCATTCTGCAAGTCCATCCATCTTCCGGTTGCCACTTAGGAGGCCGTTCCGTCTGCGATCGAGCGATCGCCATCGACACCGCAGCGGCTGCTCCACTGCGCTGTCATGCCCGCTCGACTGGACCCGGGGCCGTCGAACGGACCGAGAAAATTTCAGTTGTCGCGTGTGCAGTAAAACATGATGATCAGCGCAGGAGAAACCCCGGGCGGTCCCGCGCGCCGCTTTCTGTGAGCAAATTGTTGCCCGCGGGACGGTCGAAAACGCCCTCTGTCGTGCCTCAGCGGTCGCTGAGCGCACCCGTAGGCTTGCGCATATGGCACCGGCCCGCACGCCGCGACTGTCTGTCGACGACTGGATCCAGGCCGGCTACGAGATCCTCGCCGAGCGAGGCATCAAGGCACTCAAGCTGGACGCGCTGTGTGAGCGTGTCGGCGCCACCAAGGGCAGCTTCTACTGGCATTTCACCGACATGGCCGGCTATCGATCGGCGCTGGTCAGCGCATGGGGCGAGGTACGCGACGACGACCGGCGGCACTTCGCGGCGCTGAGCGACCTACCACCGCGCGAGCGGCTGTCTCGCATGATGAGCGCGCTGGTCGACGCCCGGCACCGGACGCTGGAACGGGCGATGCGGGAGTGGGCCCGCACCGACGAGGAGGTCGCCGCGGGCGTGCGCGCCTCGGACCGGCGGGTCCTCGAGGCCGTCCGGCAGGCGTTCATCGAGGACGGGTTCGACCCCGAGGAGGCCGACCTGCGCGCCAACGCCACCTTCGCGGCCGGTATCGGCTTTCTGCACTTGTCCGGGGCGAAGGCGAGTGCGAGGGCAGCGGCGCGGCGGGAACGGTTCCTCGACATCATGCTCGCGCGCTAGTTTCCATACAAAAAAGTATGGTAACGTCCGGACCCATGACGGCCTCGGCTCTTCCGCTGGTCGACGCCGATTTCGTCGACCGGCTCGCCGATCGGGCGGCCGAGGCCGAGCGATTGCGCCAGTTGCCGCAGGCGACGGTCGATGAGCTTCTGGCGTCGGGGGTGACCGATCTGCTGGTGCCCGCGCGGTACGGCGGCATGCAGGCGCCGCTTCCGGCGATCTTCGATCCGGTCCGGCGGATGGCGCACGGCTGCGCGTCCACCGCGTGGACGATCGGCTTCTACATACTGCACAACTGGATGCTGGCGCTGTTCGACGAGCGCGCGCAGGAGGAGGCGTTCGCAACGCGCCCGTTCCTCGCCCCCGCTCCCCTGGCGCCGACGGGTCGGGGCCTGCCCGCCGACGGCGGCATACGGCTGAGCGGCCGGTGGTCCTGGGCCACCGGCGTCATGCACGGCAACTGGATCATGGTCGGCGCGCTCTGCGGCCCCGAAGACGATATGGCCGCCATCTATCCCGCGCTCGCCCTGCTGCCGATCGAGGACGCCGTGATCGACGACGTCTGGCACACCGACGGCATGCGCGCCACCGGTTCGAACGACGTCGCGATCGACGACGTGTTCGTCCCCGACCACCGGTTGGTCCGGGTCGTCGACATCTACACCGGCACCGCCCCCGGGTCGGCGCTACACGACGCCGACACCTACCGCTGGCCGATGGTGCCCGCTCTCGCGCTGCTGGCCGCGATGCCGGCCCTGGGCAGCGCCGAACGTGTCGCCGAGATCTACGCCGAGCGGCTCGCGGGACGGGTGCTGGCGTACGAGGGCGTCATGCAGAAGGACAAGCCGATCGCACAGGCCCGCCTCGGGGAGGCCGAAGTGCGGCTGCGGGCGCTGCGCGGTCTGCTGGCCGACACCGTCGGCGAGATCGAGACGATCGTCGCCGCCGGCGATGCCGTGCCCAGACCGGTGCGCGGTGCGGCCCGGATGGCGGCCGCGCACATCGTGCACGAATCGCGCGCAGTGATCGGACTGCTGCTCGAAGCCTCCGGCGCCAGCGCGCACTTCGTCGACAACCCGCTCCAGCGGATCAAGCGCGACGTCGACGTCGTGGCCGGTCACGTCGTGTTCGACTACGACACCAGCCGCGAACTCGCCGGAGCGCTGAGGTTGGGTATGAAGGTGTCACGGACCGCGATGGTGTGACCGAAGGGGTAACCATGGCCGAGGACTTGCGCGATCGAGTCACCAAGCTGTTCCAGAAGAACGTCGCCAACCGGGTGATGCGGCATCTGCCGTTCCAGACGTTGCTGGAGACGACGGGCCGCAAGACCGGCCAACCCCGGCGAACCCCGCTCGGCGGTCGCCGAGTGGGCAACGAGTTCTGGTTTGTCTCCGAATTCGGCGACAACTCGCAGTATGTCAAGAACATCCGAGCGAACCCCGCGGTGCGGGTTCGCCTGAACGGCAAGTGGCACAAGGGAATCGCACACATCGTCGCGGACGACGATCCGCATGAGCGGTTGCGATCGCTGCCGCAGTTCAACAGCTTCGGGGTGCGGACCTTCGGTACGAATCTGCTGACCATCCGGGTCGACCTCGAGGATTGACTCGCACTGTAGGTAAAACTAAAGTCAGTTTTAGTTCTGGGCGTCCGGCCCGCCGTCACCGTCGATGGAGCGAACCATGGAATCATTTGTCCACCTGCGCAAGGGCCGCACCCCCAAGCGCCTGCACGCCGACCTCGACGGACTGAAGGACGACGAACTCGGCCGCGGCGGATTCGTCGGGCGCACCGCGAACATCTACCGCCGCCACGACCCCACCGCGTATCGGGCGTCGGGGCCGCTACGCCCGGTCGACGTGATGACCAGCGAACTCAAGCCCAGCGACGCCACCGATCCCGCGGGCACGCCCCTGCTGCTCTTCAGCAACCCGGACTGCCGGATCTCGCTGAGCCGGCGCAGCGAGGAGATGCCGTTCTACGTGCGCCACGTGGACGGCGACGTGCTGTCGTTCGTGCACCGCGGCACGGGTCTGCTCGAGACGGAGTTCGGCCCGCTGCGCTATCGCGAGGGTGACTGGGTCTACATGCCGAAGGCGACGACGTGGCGCCAGATACCCGACGCCGAGACAACCCTGTTGATGATCGAGGCCACCGACGAGTTCCGCGTTCCGCCGCCGGGACCGCTGGGCAGGCACTTCCCGTTCGACCCGTCACAGGCCACGGTGCCCGACCCGCAGCCAATCGACGATGACGGTCGTGCCGAATACGAAGTTCGTCTCGTCCACGAGGGCGGACCGACATCGCTGTTCTACCAACACAATCCGATGGACGTCGAGGGATGGCGCGGCGACAACTTCCCGTTCACGTTCAACATCGCCGACTACAACGTCATCGCCAGCGAGAGCGTGCACCTCCCCCCGACCGTGCACCTGTTCATGCAGGCTACGGGCGTTGCCGTGATGAACTTCCTACCCCGGCCCGCCGAAAGCGTGCCCGGCACCGAGCGTCCGCCGTGGTATCACCGCAACGTCGATTACGACGAGGTCTCCTTCTTCCACGGCGGCGACCTGTTCGGCATCCCGATGCCGCCCGGTCTCGTCAGCCACGCCCCGCAGGGCGTGCACCACGGCGCACCGGAGAAGGCGCGCGAGCGGGCGCGCCGCAAGTTCGACGAACAGGACCGCGTCGGTTGGTACGTGATCTCGGTCGACACCACCAGGCGACTCACGCCGTCGGCCGAGGTGCTGGCGAACGATCTGGGACAGCACTCGTGACGCAGACGACCGAGGCGCCGGCGCGCTACGAATACGACCGCATACCCTATCTCGTTGCCTTCCTGAACAACTCGGGTGTTCGCGACACCTACGGCGGGGTTGCCGAACTCGTCGTGATGGAGAGCTACCTGCTCAAGCCGAAGGACAAACCGAGCGATACCGTGCTGGTGTTCATGCACCCGATCGGCGGCGGCGCCTACCTCCCGATGATCAACGCGCTGGCCCGCGCCGGCCATCACGTCATCTACTGCAACAGCAGATTCCGCGGGACGGACGTGGCGCTGTTGATGGAGAAGGTCGTCGAGGACCTTGGCGAGTGCATCAAAGACGCCAAAAACCGGCTGGGCTACTCGAAGGTGGTGCTCGCCGGGTGGAGCGGCGGCGGTTCGCTGTCGGTGTTCTACCAGCAGCAAGCCCAGAACCCCACGATCACCGCCAGCCCGTCGGGCGACGGCCCGGACCTGACCAAGCTCGACCTGATTCCCGCCGACGGGATCATGCTGCTCGCGGCGCACGTCAGCCGGCACGGCACGCTCACCGAGTGGCTGGACGCCTCGATCCTCGACGAGTCCGACCCCTCCAAGCGCGATCCCGAGCTGGACCTGTACAACCCGGACAACCCCAACCAGCCGCCCTACACCGAGGAGTTCCTCGAGCGCTACCGCGCGGCGCAGATCGCCCGCAACCGCCGAATCACCGCGTGGGTCAAGGACAAACTGGCGGAGCTGAAGGCCGCCGGACGCGCCGAGGACGAGTTCGGTTTCGTCGTGCACGGCACGATGGCCGACCCGCGGTGGCTGGACCCCGCGGTCGATCCGAACGAGCGGGCGCCACGGATGACCTACCTGGGTGATCCTCAAGTGGTGAACAACAGCCCGGTGGGGCTGGCCCGCTTCTGCACGCTGCGCAGCTGGCTGTCGCAGTGGAGCTACGACGACGCCAACGGCGACGCGGTGAAGTGTGGACCCGACATCGCGGTGCCCACGCTGGTGATCGGCAACCTCGCCGACGACGCCTGCACGCCGAGCCACACCCGCAGGCTCTACGAGGCGATCGGGCATTCTGACAAGGAGATGTACGAAATCCCGGGCGCCAACCACTACTACTCCGGTCCCGATCAGCGCGAGACGCGTGCCAAGGCCGTCGCGATCTGCACGGACTGGCTGCACCGGCACAGGTTCTCGTTATGACCACCGGCCCGCTGGACGGTGTCCGGGTCATCGAGGTCGGCACGCTGATCTCCGGCCCGTTCGCGGGTCGGCTGCTCGGCGACATGGGCGCCGAGGTCATCAAGGTCGAACCGCCGGGCGCACCGGATCCGCTGCGCACCTGGGGCCAGGCCGAGCTCGACGGGCACCACTTCTTCTGGACCGTGCACGCACGCAACAAGAAAGCCGTCACGCTGAACCTGCGGACGGACGGCGGTCGTGCGCTGTTTCTCGACCTCGTCGAGCGCTCCGACATCATCGTCGAGAACTTCCGGCCGGGCACGCTCGAGAAGTGGAATCTCGGTTATGACGTGCTGCGCGAACGCAATCGCGGAATCATCCTGGTCCGCGTCTCCGGCTACGGGCAGACCGGTCCCGAGGCGCACAAGGCCGGCTACGCCTCGGTCGCCGAGGCGGCCAGCGGGCTGCGGCACATGAACGGTTTCCCCGGCGGCCCGCCGCCGCGGCTGGCACTGTCCCTGGGTGACAGCCTGGCCGGCATGTTCGCCGCGCAGGGTGCGTTGGCGGCGCTGTACCGGCGCACGGTCACCGGCGAGGGACAGGTCGTGGACGCCGCGCTCACCGAGGCCTGCCTGGCGGTACAGGAATCCACCATCCCCGACTACGACGTCGGTGGCGTGGTGCGCGGCCCGTCGGGCACGCGGCTGGAGGGCATCGCGCCGTCGAACATCTACCGCAGCGCCGACGGCAGCTGGGTGGTGATCGCCGCCAACCAGGACACCGTGTTCCGCCGACTCTGCGGGGCCATGGGCCGCCCCGAGCTGGCCACCGACGACCGGTTCGCCAACCACGTCGCCCGCGGGCGCAACCAGGACGAACTGGACAAGATCATCGGCGACTGGGCCGCCGAACGCGAGCCCGGCGACATCATCGAAACCCTCAGTGCCGCAGGCGTGATCGCCGGTCCGATCAACACGGTCGCCGAGGTCGTCGAGGACCCGCAGCTGCGGGCCCGCGGGATGCTCGTCGAGCACTGGGACGAGCGGGTCGGGCGGTCCGTGCTGGGGCCCGGTGTGGTGCCGGTGCTCTCGGAGACGCCCGGCACGGTGCGCTATGCGGGGCCGGCCGCACCCGGCCAACACAACGACGAGGTCTACCGCGGCCTGCTCGGCAGGACTTCCGCCGAACTCGACGCGCTGAAGGCGGAGGGAGTGCTGTGAACCAGCTACCCGAACACGTAAGGATCCGCGACGTCTCGCTGCGCGACGGCCTGCAGATCGAAGACCCGATTCCATTGTCGGCCAAGCTCGAACTGCTCGCCACGGTCGCCGCCACCGGGGTGCGCGAGATGGAGGCGACGGCGTTCGTCTCGCCCTCGAAGGTGCCCGCGCTGGCCGATGCCGCCGAGTTGGCCGCGCATCTGCAGGAGTACCGCGACTCGCACGACATCGAGTTCTCCGCACTGGTGGCCAGCCCGAACGGCGCAAAACGCGCGATTGCGGCGGGGTTGTCGTCGATCGAGTACGTGGTGTCGGCCGCCGACGGGCACAGCCGAGCCAACGTGGGCCGCACGTCCGCGGAGGCGACGGCGCTCATTCCGGAGATCATCGCGATAGCCCACGACAGCGGGGCGACCGTCGAGGTCATCGTCGCGACCACGTGGGACTGCCCGTTCGACGGACCCACCCCACACCAGCGCGTCGTCGACGTGATGACCACCGCGCTGTCGAGCCAGGTCGACCGGTTGGCGATCGCCGACACCATCGGCACGACCACCCCGCGGCGGGTGACGGAGACGATCGAGGCACTGCGCCCGCTGATCGGTGATGTCCCGCTAGGCGCACACTTCCACAACACCCGCGGAGCGGGGCTGGCCAGCGCCTATGCGGCGGTCACGGCGGGCATCACCCGGCTGGATGCCTCGGTGGGCGGGCTCGGCGGCTGCCCGTTCGCGCCCGGCGCCAGCGGCAACATCGCCACCGAAGACCTCGTATACCTGTTGCGCGACAGCGGGATCGGCGTCGACGTCGACCTCAGCGCCGCGATCGAGGCGGCGGGTGTCGCGCAACGCCTGGTCGGGCATGACCTGCCGAGTTCGCTGCTGCGCGCCGGCGACCGAATCCTGAACTGAGCCGACGTGCCCACCGGACCGTCGACCACCCTGAGCGCCAAGGGCCGCCAGACCCGCGAGGCCATCGAGCAGGCCGCGCGGAAGCTGTTCGCCGAACGGGGTTTTCACGGGACGACGCTCGGCGACATCACCTCCGCGGCGGGTAAGTCGCCCGCGGCGTTCTACCGGTACTTCGCCGACAAGGAAGATCTGCTTGCGGTGCTCGCGCAGTCGTTTCTCCGCGAGGTGGTGGCCCCCTCCGGCGGGGCTCTCGACCTGCCGGAATCACCTGATGACGACGCGTTCTTCCGCTCCGTGGTCACGGGCTACTGGAACATGTTCAAACAGAACATCGGCATCATGATCGCGGTCGCGCAGCTGGCCGCGACACAACCCCGATTCGCCGCGGTGCAGAACGAGTTTCGCCGGTTCGGGATGGAGATCGTGGCCGCCTCGGTGCGCCGGGCGCAGGAGCAGGGCTACGGCGCCGAGCTCAATCCCGAGCACACCGCGGCGGCCATCGCGCTGCTGTTCGAGAACTTCACCACCGTCTTCGTCGGAACGTCGGGCCTCGGTGTCGAGCTGACCGACGAGGATGCGATCGTGACGCTGTCGAGGATCTGGAAGAAGACGCTGTACGGGTTCTGAACCCCGGAAAGGAAATCAACGTGGATTTCGCCCTGCCCGACCACCTGCCCGGGCTTCTCGCGGAGATGGACGCATTCATCGAAGCCGAGATCAAACCGCTGGAACGCGAGAACACCCAGTACTTCGACAAGCGTCGCGAACACGCCCGCACGGACTGGGACAACGACGGCATCCCCCGCCGCGAGTGGGAGGACCTGCTCGACGAGATGCGCAGGCGCGCCGACGCGGCGGGCTGGCTGCGCTACGGGTTGCCGTCGCGGTTCGGCGGTCGCGACGGCAGCAACATCGACATGGCGGTGATCCGCGAACACCTCGCGCACAAAGGTCTCGGGCTGCACAACGACCTGCAGAACGAGTCGTCGATCGTCGGCAACTTCCCCCAGGTCATCATGATGGACCGGTTCGGCACCGAGGCGCAGAAGGTCGAGTGGACCGAGGCGTTGATCACCGGGGAACGGTCGATGGCCTTCGGGCTCACCGAACCCGGGCACGGCTCGGATGCCACGTGGATGGAGACCACCGCGGTGCGCGACGGCGACGACTGGGTCATCAACGGCGCCAAGCGGTTCAACACCGGTGTGCACCGCGCCACCCACGACCTCGTGTTTGCCCGAACCTCGGGCGATGCCGGCCAGGCCCGCGGCATCACCGCATTCCTGGTGCCCACCGACGCGCCCGGATTCACCGTCCCGTACTACTGGTGGTCGTTCAACATGCCCACCGACCACGGCGAGGTGGAGTTGAAGGACGTCCGGGTGCCCGCCGACGCGGTGCTCGGCGAGGTCGACCGCGGCCTGGAGGTGGGCCAGACGTTCCTGCACGAGAACCGGATCCGGCAGGCCGCGAGCAGCCTCGGCGCCGGGCAGTACTGCATCGACCGCGCCGTCCAGTACGCAGGAGAGCGCAAGGTGTTCGGCAAGCCGCTGGCGACGAACCAGGCCGTGCAGTGGCCGCTGGTCGAGCTGCAGACCGAGGCCCAGATGGTGCGGCTGCTGGTGTATTACGCGGCAACGGAATTGGACCGAAACCACCACATGGAGGTCTCGGACAAGGTGTCGATGGCCAACTACCGGGCCAACCGGCTGGTGTGCGATGCCGCCGACCGCGCGATGCAGGTGTTCGGCGGCGTCGGCTACAGCAGGCACGAACCGTTCGAACACATCTACCGGCACCACCGCCGCTACCGGATCACCGAGGGCGCCGAGGAGATCCAGATCCGGCGGGTCGCGCAGCGGCTGTTCGGGTTCGGCAAACGTTGAACCGCGAACTCGCCGAAGCCCTCACCACCGTCCTCGGCCCGGTGCTCGGCGGGGGCGTCGCCGTCGAGAACCTGCACGCGCTCACCGGCGGGGCGAGCCGCACGACGTGGGCGTTCGATGCGGTCACCGACGACCGTCGTGCACTGATCCTGCGCACCGGCCCGCCCGACGACGTCCACGCCAGCATGGAACTGGAAGCTGCCGTTCAGAAGCGGGCGGCCGCCGCGGGAGCACCGGTGCCGCACATCCTAACCGCCGACAACTCCCCTGCGGCGCTGGGCAATCCGTACCTGATCTGCGACGCGATCGGCGGCGAGACCATCGTGCGGCGGATCTATCGCGCACTGGACGACGCCGGGCGCGAACGGCTGCTGCACCAGTGCGCACAGGCACTGGCGGCCATCCACCGCGCGGACTATCGGGGCATCGACGTGCCGCCGTCGGACCAGCTCTCGGAGTGGCGCGCGCGGCTCGACGAAATGGGCGACACCACAGCGACATTCGAATGGGCGTTCCGCTGGCTCGAAGCCAACCGGCCGGCCCCGTCATCGCAGGTGCTGGTGCACGGCGACTTTCGGATGGGCAATCTGATCGTCGACGACACCGGGTTGGCGGCGGTGCTGGACTGGGAACTCGTGCACGTCGGCGAGGTCTACGAGGACCTGGCCTGGTTCTGCATCCGGGCCTGGCGGTTCGGCGCACCCGAACATCACGGTGCCGGCGGCCTGGGCAGCGTCGAGGATTTCCTGTCGGCCTACGAGTCGGCGGCGGGTATGGCGCTGGACCGCGCGGCATTCCGCTGGTGGCTGACGGTGGCCACCCTGCGGTGGGGGGTCATCTGCCGATATCAGGCCGAGCGTCATCTGTCGGGGCAGACGGAGTCGGTCGAGCTGGCCGCGATCGGGCGGCGCGTCAGCGAAACCGAATGGGACGTGCTGGATCTGCTCGAAGGAGGTGGACCGCGATGAGTTGGCTCTACGGGCGCCCCACCGCGGCGGAACTCGTCGCCGCCGTCGCCGGCTTCCTCGAGAAGGACGTTCGCGAGGCCACCGGTCCCGACGGCCGGGGCGACGCCGGCCAAGTCAACTTCCACGCCCGCGTCGCGGCCAACGTGTTGCGCATCGTCGAACGCGAACTGCTCGACACCTCGGCAGGCGAGGTCGTCGATGCGCTGCGCGGAATCGGTTACGACGACGAACCGCAACTGGCGGCAGCGATCCGCTCGGGCGACCTCGACGGTCGCGCCGCGGAGGTCCTGCCCGTGCTGCGGGCGCTCGTGCGGCACCGACTCGACGTCAACCACCCCGGTTACTGACGCGATTTGTGAGTGAAAACGATCGCTGAGCGAACGGAATCACGCATAAACCGCTCAGGGGCGGCGGATTCTGGTCAGCCATGCCGGTTCGTCGACCAGCGAACCCGCCGCCAGTCCGATGGCCTCGGCCTGGGACGGCTGGACCACGCCGCGGTAGGTGGTCGCCTCCATCGACTCCAGCACCCAGCCGTCACCGAACGCGTCGCGAATGTCGGATTCGCTGACCTGCGGGCCGAATCCACGGCCGCGGTCGGACAGCGCGAGCACATGAACGAGGCCGCCGGCGCGGCACGCCGCGTGCAGGCTGCGCACGTACTCGGCGCGGTCGGCCGCATCGAAGATGTGGAACAGCGCGCTGTCGACGATCGTGTCGTAGGCACCGTTGCCGAGGTCCATCGCGTCGGCGACCTCGAACCGTGCCTCGACGCCCTTGGCCTCGGCGTTCCTGCGCGCATGCTCGACCGCGGACGGCGCGTAGTCCACGCCGAGCACGTCGTATCCGAGCTTGGTGAGCAGGATCGTGTGCTCGCCGGCGCCGCAGCCGACGTCGAGGATCCTGCCGCGGATCAGGCCCGCGCGTTCGAGGTCGACGACCGCCTTCTGCGGCCCGCCGATCACCCACGGCGCGGTTCCGCTCTTGTAGGCATCGTCGATTAGCGAGAGAGTAGGTGTCACATCCATGCCGCACAGTGTTCAACCTCAACCGACGTTGAGGTCAAGGAGGACCACGTGACCGTTGCCGACGACACCGTCACCAGCGTGGCGGATCGCCTCTTCCGGGCGATCGAGTCCGGCGACCGCGACGAGATCTCGCGCCTGTGGAGCAACGACATCGTGGTGTGGAAGGTCGCCGACCGTGACCGCGACAAGGACCGCGCGCTCCGAGTGCTGCACTGGTTCATCGACGCCACCTCGGCGCGCCGGTACGAGGTCATCGACCGCGAACTGTTCGACGGCGGTCTGGTTCAGCAGCACATCCTGCACGCCACCGGACACAACGGCGGCGCGATCGCGATGCGCGTCGGCATCATCATCAGAATCGGCGCCGACGGGCTCATCAGCCGCATCGACGAGTACTTCGATCCGGCGGAGATGGCACCGTTGCTGGAATCCGCACAGTGACCTGTCGGCGAGCCCGACCCTACAAGGAGTCGACATGGCAAGTCTGAGCGAGCTTTTCAGCGACCCGGCCTCGACGGGCACATGGACGCTGGACCCGTCGCAGTCGACGATCGTCGTGCGCAGCAAGTCGATGTGGGGCCTCGTGCCCGTCAAGGGCAGCTTCTCCGAATTCAGCGGCGACGGCCAACTGTCCGCGCCGCAAACGGTTTCCGGGCATGTTGACATCAAGGCGGCGTCGCTGCGGACGGGTATCCGCAAACGCGACGAACACCTGCACTCCGCCGATTTCTTTGAGGCCGAGCGGTTCCCGGAGATCAGCGTGCTCGTCGCCGGCGCCGACGCCATCGACGGCGACACCATCGACCTACGCGCCGAGCTGACCATCAAGGGCACGACGAAACCGCTGACCCTGCGCACCAAGGTCGCACCGGTCGGCGACGGCGGGATGCGGCTGACCACCGAGGCCACCGTCAATCGGCAGGACTTCGGAGTCGACGGCAACCTGGTCGGCATGATCGGCGACAAGGCCACGATCTCCGGCGACTTGGTGTTCCGGCACACCCGCTAGCCGTACGATCACCGCATGGCCGACTCATCGCGTCCACTGCGGGTCCTCGTCTACAGCGACAACCCCAGGACCCGGGAAGAGGTACAACTCGCGCTCGGTAAGCGGGTGCATCCGGAGTTGCCGGAACTGACCTACGTCGAGGTGGCGACCGGACCCATGGTCATCCGCCAGATGGACGAGGGCGGGTTCGATCTGGTGATCCTCGACGGCGAGGCCGCCCCGACCGGCGGGATGGGAATCGCCAAGCAACTCAAGGACGAGATCGCCGATTGTCCGCCGATCCTGGTGCTCACCGGCCGGCCCGATGACGCTTGGCTGGCCCGCTGGTCGCGCGCCGAAGCCGCGGTCCCCCACCCGATCGATCCGATCCGGCTGGGCGACGCCGTGGCCTCGCTGCTGCGCACGCTGGTGCAATAGCCAGAAAACACGTAAACAGCTGTCGCACTTGCCTATTGGAGGCATGACGACATAGCCACGCGTTGCTAATAGCGATACTAACCAAAAGGTGTGGCGCGCATCCCAAAGGGCGCTAGGGTGTGGGTAAGCTCACATCGAACAGCCCACGAGGGAGCGTTTGCTCGGTATGGATTTGTACACGCCAATCCTGGTGCTTGGCGCTATTGCGGCCGCGTTCGCAGTCGGGTCGGTCGCCATTGCTCTGCTGGTCGGCCCGCGCCGCTACAACCGGGCCAAGCTCGAGGCCTATGAATGCGGGATCGAGCCCGTGCCGCACGGCGGCGCGTCCGGTCAGCCCAGTGGCCAGCGGTTTCCGATCAAGTACTACTTGACCGCGATGTTGTTCATCATCTTCGACATCGAGATCGTCTTCCTCTACCCGTGGGCCGTGGCGTTCGACAACCTCGGGCTGTTCGCGCTGGTAGAGATGCTGCTGTTCATGGCGACGGTGTTCGTGGCCTACGCCTATGTCTGGCGGCGGGGAGGTCTGGCATGGGACTAGAGGAAAAGCTGCCCGGCGGGATCCTGCTGTCCACCGTCGAAAAGGTGGCCGGATACATCCGCAAGGGCTCGCTGTGGCCGGCGACGTTCGGGCTGGCCTGCTGCGCGATCGAGATGATGGCGACGGCGGGACCGCGATTCGACATCTCGCGATTCGGCATGGAGCGGTTCTCGGCCACTCCGCGCCAGGCCGACCTGATGATCGTGGCGGGCCGGGTCAGCCAGAAGATGGCGCCGGTGCTGCGGCAGATCTACGACCAGATGGCCGAGCCGAAATGGGTGTTGGCCATGGGGGTGTGCGCCTCCTCGGGCGGCATGTTCAACAACTACGCGATCGTCCAGGGTGTCGATCACGTCGTGCCGGTGGACATCTACCTGCCGGGCTGCCCCCCGCGACCGGAGATGCTGTTGCACGCGATCCTCAAGCTGCACGACAAGATTCAGGAAATGCCGCTCGGCGTACACCGCGAAGAGGCCATCCGCGAGGCGGAGAAGGCGGCGCTGGCGGTCACGCCGACCATCGAGCTCAAGGGTCTGTTGCGGTGAGCGAGGCCAGCGGGACCAACGGTCACGGCGGTCCCGAGATCATCGGTGTGCGCCGCGGCATGTTCGGGGCACGAGGCTCGGGTGATACCTCGGGTTACGGCCGACTCGTGCGTCCGGTGGCGCTGCCCGGCAGCTCCCCGCGCCCGTACGGCGGATACTTCGACGAGGTCGTCGACCGGCTCGCGGAGGTGCTCGGTGAGGACGGTTACGCCGCCTCGATCGAACGCGTCGTGGTCTACCGCGACGAACTCACACTCGAGATCCAGCGCGATCAGTTGCCTGCGGTTGCTCAGGCCCTGCGCGACGACGCGGAGTTGCGCTTCGAGTTGTGCCTGGGAGTGAGCGGCGTACATTACCCCGACGACGTCGGGCGGGAACTGCATGCGGTGTATCCGCTGATGTCGATCACGCACAATCGGCGGATCCGCATGGAGGTCACCACGCCGGACGCCGATCCGCACATCCCGTCGCTGTTCGGGGTGTATCCCACCACCGACTGGCACGAACGCGAGACCTACGACTTCTTCGGCATCATCTTCGACGGCCACCCGTCGCTGACCCGGATCGAGATGCCCGACGACTGGGTTGGGCATCCGCAACGCAAGGACTACCCGTTGGGCGGCATCCCGGTGGAGTACCACGGCGCCGAGATTCCTCCGCCCGATCAACGGAGGGCCTACAGCTGATGAGCATCTCCCACGTTCCGCCCACGCAGGGCGGCGCATCATCGCCGGACGCCTCGGACAACAGCGAGACGGTTGTCGTTGTCGGCGGCCAGGATTGGGACCAAGTGGTGCAGGCCGCCAAGGAAGCGGCCGCGGCGCACGCCGGTGAGCGGATCGTCGTCAACATGGGACCGCAGCACCCCTCCACCCACGGCGTGCTGCGGCTCATCCTCGAGATCGAGGGTGAGACCGTCATCTCGGCCCGCTGCGGAATCGGGTACCTGCACACCGGAATCGAGAAGAACCTCGAGTTCCGCAACTGGACCCAGGGTGTCACGTTCGTCACGCGGATGGACTATCTGTCGCCGTTCTTCAATGAGACCGCCTACTGCCTGGGCGTCGAGAAGCTGCTGGGCGTCACCGACGCGATCCCCGAGCGCGCCAGCGTCATTCGCGTGATGATGATGGAGCTCAACCGGATCTCTTCGCACCTGGTGGCGTTGGCGACCGGCGGAATGGAACTGGGCGCGATGAGCGCCATGTTCTACGGATTCCGTGAGCGCGAACAGATCCTGTCGGTGTTCGAGACCGTGTCCGGCCTCCGGATGAACAGTGCCTACGTACGCCCGGGCGGGGTGGCGATGGACCTGCCCGATGAGGCCATTCCGCAGATCCGCGAACTGCTCGAGCTGATGCCCAAGCGGCTCAAGGACCTCGAGGACCTGCTCAACGAGAACTACATCTGGAAGGCCCGCACGGTCGGCGTCGGCTATCTCGATCTGACCGGGTGCATGGCGCTCGGCATCACCGGGCCGTGCCTGCGCTCCACCGGGCTTCCGCACGACCTGCGCAAGGCCCAACCCTATTGCGGCTACGAGACATACGACTTCGACGTGATCACCGATCAGGGTTGCGACTCCTACGGCCGGTACCTGATCCGGGTCAAGGAGATGCACGAGTCGCTGAAGATCGTCGAGCAGTGTGTGGAGAGGCTAGGCCGTCTCACCTCGGAACCCGTGATGATCCAGGACAAGAAACTGGGATGGCCGGCCGATCTGAAAGTCGGTCCCGACGGGCTCGGTAACTCACCCGAGCACATCGCCAAGATCATGGGCCATTCGATGGAGGGACTGATCCACCACTTCAAACTCGTCACCGAGGGGATCCGGGTGCCGGCCGGTCAGGTCTACGTCGCAATCGAGTCTCCCCGAGGCGAACTCGGCGTGCACATGGTCTCCGACGGCGGCACCCGCCCCTACCGCGTGCACTACCGCGACCCGTCGTTCAACAACCTGCAGGCCGTCGCCGCGATGTGTGAAGGTGGCATGGTCGCCGACCTGATCACCGCCGTGGCGTCGATCGACCCGGTCATGGGAGGCGTGGACAGGTGAGCGTATTCCTGGAGCTCGGTCAGCGACCCGAGGAACCCGGCCCGCCGATCAACGGGCCGGTGTCGTATCCGGACGACGTCGCGGCGCGACTGGCCGCCGACGCCGAGCGAATCATCGCGCGCTACCCGCAATCGCGTTCGGCGCTGCTGCCGCTGCTGCATCTCGTGCAGTCCGAGGACGGCTGCCTCACCCCGGCCGGTGTCGCGTTCTGCGCCAAGCAGTTGGGGCTCACCGACGCCGAAGTCACCGCCGTGGCGACGTTCTACTCGATGTACCGGCGCACGCCGACCGGTGAGTACCTCGTCGGGGTGTGCACGAACACGCTGTGCGCGGTGATGGGGGGCGACGCGATTCTCGACGCACTGCAGGAGCATCTCGGCGTGCGCGCCGGCGAGACGACGCCGGACGGGCGCATCACGCTCGAACACGTCGAGTGCAACGCGGCGTGCGACTACGCGCCGGTGGTGATGGTCAACTGGGAGTTCTTCGACAACCAGACGACGTCGTCGGCGCGCGATCTGGTCGACGCGCTGCGCGACGGCAATCCGCCCGAACCGACGCGGGGCACGCCGTTGTGCACCTTCCGGGAGACGGCGCGCACGCTGGCCGGCCTCCCCGATCCGCGGTCGGGTGGCAGCAGGATCGGCGACGCGACGCTCGCGGGTCTGCGGGTGGCGCGCGAACGCGGCATGCAGGCACCCGACGCCGACGCCCCCGCCGCTTCCACCGAGACGCCCGACGACGAGAAGGCGGGTGCCGAAGCCACCTCGAACGCACCCGCACCCGGCCCGTCGGCGACCATCCCGCCCAAGCCGAACAACATCGAAACAAGCCCGGACGCAACGGATTCACGCGCATGACAGCTCTGACACCCGTGCTCAGCCGGTTCTGGGACGAGCCAGAACCGTGGTCGCTGGACACGTATCGCCGCCACGGCGGTTACCGCGCCCTGGAGAAGGCCCTCGCGATGGGTCCCGACGACGTCATCGGGCTGGTGAAGGACTCCGGCCTGCGAGGTCGTGGCGGCGCCGGCTTCCCCACCGGCACGAAGTGGTCGTTCATCCCCCAAGACGACACCGGCGCGGGCGCCAAGCCCCACTACCTGGTGATCAACGCCGACGAGTCGGAACCCGGTACGTGCAAAGACATTCCGTTGATGTTGACCACCCCGCACTTCCTCGTCGAGGGTGCGATCATCGCGGCCTACGCGATCCGGGCGCATCATGCGTTCATCTACTTGCGCGGTGAGGTGGTGCCCGTGCTGCGGAGGTTGCAAGCCGCGGTGGCCGAAGCCTACGAGGCGGGTTTCCTCGGCAACGACATCCTGGGGTCGGGCTTCGACCTGGAGTTGATCGTGCACGCGGGCGCGGGCGCTTACATCTGCGGGGAGGAGACCGCGCTGCTGGACTCCCTGGAGGGCCGCCGCGGACAACCGAGGCTGCGGCCGCCGTTCCCTGCCGTGGCCGGTTTGTACGCCTGTCCGACCGTCGTCAACAACGTCGAGTCGATCGCCAGCGTGCCACCCATCCTGCTCAACGGCATCGACTGGTTCCGCTCGATGGGGTCGGAGAAGTCACCGGGCTTCACGCTGTATTCGTTGTCGGGTCACGTCGCCAATCCCGGCCAGTACGAGGCGCCGCTGGGCATCACGCTGCGCGAACTGTTGGAGTATGCGGGCGGAGTTCGTGCCGGACACCAGTTGAAGTTCTGGACGCCCGGCGGGTCCTCCACACCCCTGCTGACCGACGAACACCTCGACGTGCCGCTGGATTACGAGGGGATGGCCAGCGTCGGCACGATGCTCGGCACCAAGGCGTTGCAGATCTTCGACGAGACCACCTGTGTGGTGCGCGCGGTGCGCCGCTGGACCGACTTCTACGCCCACGAGTCGTGCGGCAAATGCACACCGTGCCGCGAGGGCACCTACTGGCTGGCACAGATCTACGAACGTCTCGAGACGGGCGCGGGCACGGAGGCCGATATCGACAAACTGCTCGACATCTCCGACAACATCTTCGGGAAAGCGTTCTGCGCCTTGGGCGACGGCGCGGCGGCGCCCATTATGTCGTCGATCAAGTTCTTCCGAGACGAGTACATCGCCCACCTCGACGGCGGGTGCCCGTTCGATCCGCACGCCTCCACGCTGATGGCGACGGAAGGCGTCGGGGTCTGATGGGGACGAATCCTTTGCAGTGGCCGCGTGTTCGCGGCGAAAAGGGGGCACAATGACGCAGACCGCTGATACCGGGGCGGACACCGGCGTCGAGATGGTCCAGTTGTCGATCGACGGCGTCGACGTCAGTGTTCCGAAGGGCACGTTGGTGATTCGGGCCGCCGAACTGATCGGGATCCAGATCCCGCGGTTCTGTGACCATCCGCTGCTCGACCCGGTGGGTGCCTGTCGGCAGTGCCTGGTCGAGGTCGAGGGGCAGCGCAAGCCGATGGCGTCGTGCACGACGACCTGCACCCCGGACATGGTGGTGCGCACGCAGTACACCTCAGCGGAGGCGGACAAAGCGCAGCAGGGCATCATGGAGTTCCTGCTGATCAACCATCCGCTCGACTGCCCGGTGTGCGACAAGGGTGGCGAGTGCCCGCTGCAGAACCAGGCAATGTCCAACGGCCGCGCCGAAACACGCTTCGAAGACGTCAAGCGCACCTTCCCGAAGCCGATCAACATTTCCTCCCAGGTGCTGCTGGACCGCGAGCGCTGTGTGCTGTGCGCGCGCTGCACCCGGTTCTCCGAGCAGATCGCCGGCGATCCGTTCATCGAGCTGCTGGAACGCGGTGCGCTGCAACAGGTCGGCATCGCGCCGGGCGAGCCGTTCGAGTCGTACTTCTCCGGCAACACCGTGCAGATCTGCCCGGTCGGCGCGCTGACCGGGGCGGCCTACCGGTTCCGGGCCCGGCCGTTCGACCTTGTGTCGAGCCCCAGCGTGTGCGAGCACTGCGCGTCGGGATGCGCCCAGCGCACCGATCATCGGCGCGGAAAGGTCATGCGCCGGTTGGCCGGTGACGAACCCGAGGTCAACGAGGAATGGAACTGCGACAAGGGCCGGTGGGCGTTCACGTACACCACTCAGGGCGACCGCATCACCACACCGCTGATCCGCGACGAGGACGGCAAGCTGCGGCCGGCGTCCTGGTCCGAAGCGCTGGTGGTGGCCGGCAACGGGCTGGCCGCGGCCAGCGGCAGCGCAGGTGTGCTGGTCGGCGGTCGGATGACCCTCGAAGATGCCTACGCCTACTCCAAGTTCGCCCGGATCGCGCTCGACACCAACGACATCGACTTTCGGACCCGGCCGCACAGCGCCGAGGAGGCCGACTTCCTCGCCGCCCACGTCGCGGGTCAGCCGATGACGGTGACCTACACCGACCTCGAGAACGCACCGGCGGTTCTGCTGGCCGGGTTCGAGCCCGAAGAGGAATCTCCGATCGTGTTCCTGCGGTTGCGCAAGGCCGTGCGCAAGAAGGCGCTGCAGGTGATCGCCGTCGCGCCCTTTGCCACCCGCAGCCTGTCCAAATTGCGCGGCCGGCTGGTCACGGCCGCCCCGGGACACGAGGCCGCCGCGCTCGACGAGCTGGCCAGCGACCCGCAGCTGCGGCTGCCCGGCGCAATCATCATGGTCGGCGAGCGCCTGGCCACCTCGCCCGGAGCCCTCTCTGCGGCAGGCAGATTGGCCGAAGCGACCGGCGCGAGGCTGGCGTGGGTGCCCAGACGTGCCGGTGAGCGCGGCGCGGTGGAAGCCGGTGCGCTGCCCAACTTGTTGCCCGGCGGCCGGCCGATCAGCGATGGCACAGCCCTCGAGCAGACCGCGACGGCGTGGCACGTCGACGCGCTGCCCAGCGCGCCGGGCCGGGACACCACCGCGATCCTGGAGGCCGCGCGCAGCGGCGAACTGGGCGCCCTGCTCGTCGGCGGCGTGGAGGTCGCCGACCTACCGGATCCCGAGGCGGCGCTGGCCGCGATCGAGTCCGCGCCCTTTGTCGTCAGCCTCGAACTGCGGGAGAGCGCGGTCACCGCGGCGGCCGACGTCGTCTTCCCCATCGCGCCGGTGGTGGAGAAGGCCGGTTCATACCTGAACTGGGAGGGCCGACTTCGCCCGTTCCAGCCGTCGCTCAAGACCAATGCCACCCCCGATCTGCGGGTGCTGAACTTCCTGGCCGACGAGATCGGTGTGGCGTTGAACCTGCCGACCGCGTCGGCCGCCGGCGACGAGATCTCCCGCCTGGGCATGTGGGCGGGACGGCGACCCGAAGCACCGAGCGTCGCGCCGTCGAAGCGCACGCTTCCGGTCGAGGGACAGGCCGTGCTCGCGGGTTGGCGGATGCTGCTCGACGAGGGCCGCCTGCAGGACGGCGAACCGCATCTGGCAGGCACCGCGCGCACGCCGGTGGCCCGGCTCTCGGCGACCACGGCCGCCGAAATCGGTGCTCAGAACGGCGATCTGGTCACCGCGCGGACGCCACGCGGGACGATCACGCTGCCGCTGGTCATCACCGACATGGGCGACCGTGTGCTCTGGCTACCGCTGAACTCGCCGGGTTCGGCGGTCCACCGCAGCCTCGGCGTCTCGCCCGGGGACGTCGTGTCGATCGGGCGGGCCGAGCCGTGATCCATCCCGATCCCACTCTGTTCGGACACGACCCGTGGTGGCTGATCCTCGGCAAGTCGGTGGCGGTCTTCGCGTTCCTGATGCTGTCGGTTCTCTCGGCGATCCTGATCGAGCGCAAACTGTTGGGGCGCATGCAGATGCGGTTCGGCCCCAACCGCGTCGGGCCCAAGGGACTCCTGCAGTCTTTGGTCGACGGCGTCAAACTCGCCCTTAAGGAGGGCCTGGTCCCCACCGGGGTGGACAAGTTCGTCTACCTCGCCGCGCCGGTGATCTCGGCGGTGCCCGCCTTCATCGCGTTCGCCGTCATCCCGTTGGGCGGCGAGGTCTCGATCTTCGGTCACCGCACCGCATTACAGCTGACCGACATGCCCGTCGCCGTCCTCTACATCCTTGCCGCGACGTCGATCGGCGTGTACGGGATCGTGTTGGCCGGTTGGGCGTCGGGTTCGACGTATCCGCTGCTCGGCGGGATACGGTCGAGCGCACAGGTCATCTCGTACGAGATCGCGATGGCTCTGTCGTTCGTGGCGGTGTTCATCTATGCGGGTTCGATGTCGACCTCCGGCATCGTCGCCGCCCAGGACGGCACCTGGTTCGTCTTCCTGCTGCTGCCGTCGTTCCTGGTCTATGTCACCTCGATGGTCGGCGAAACCAACCGCGCGCCTTTCGATCTGCCCGAGGCCGAGGGCGAACTGGTCGGCGGGTTCCACACCGAGTACTCGTCGATCAAGTTCGCGATGTTCATGCTCGCCGAGTACGTCAACATGACGACTGTGTCGGCGCTGGCGACGACGATGTTCCTCGGCGGCTGGCACGCCCCGTGGCCGATCAACATGTGGGACGGCGCTAACACCGGTTGGTGGCCTTTACTTTGGTTCGTCGCCAAGGTGTGGGGGTTCATGTTCTTGTTCTTCTGGCTGCGCGCCACGCTACCCCGCATGCGCTACGACCAGTTCATGGCGCTGGGCTGGAAGGTGCTGATCCCGTTCTCGTTGGCGTGGATCATGATTGTCGCCACGGCGCGGGCGCTACGCAACGAAGGCTTCAGCCAGGTCACCACCACGCTCGCCTCTCTTGGCACCATCGTCGCGCTGCTGGTCGTCGTCGGTTTGTGGCGGTCGGCGCGCCGTCGCAATGTCCGCGAGATCCCGCAGCAGAAGCTGGATCCGGAAAGCTTCCCCGTCCCGCCCCTGCCGAGCAGCACAGAGCCTGGTCTGGGGCCGACCGCAACCAAGGAGCGAGCCGATGCCTAAGTTCCTCGACGCGATAAAGGGTTTCGGAGTCACCTTCGGGACCATGTTCAAAAAGCCGATCACCGAGGAGTATCCGGAGAAGCCGGGGCCCGTCGCCAAGCGCTATCACGGGCGTCACCAACTGAACCGGTACCCCGACGGTCTGGAGAAGTGCATCGGGTGCGAACTGTGCGCCTGGGCGTGCCCCGCCGACGCCATCTACGTCGAGGGCGCCGACAACACCGAAGACGAACGGTACTCCCCCGGTGAACGCTACGGCCGCGTGTACCAGATCAACTACCTCCGCTGCATCGGCTGCGGCCTGTGCATCGAGGCGTGTCCCACGCGGGCGTTGACGATGACCAACGAATACGAGATGGCCGACGACAACCGCGCCGACCTCATCTGGGGTAAGGACAAGCTGTTGGCGCCGTTGCGATCCGGCATGCTGCCGCCGCCGCATCCAATGGCGCCCGGCGCCACCGACGACGACTACTACCTGGGCAACGTCGGGCCCGTCGAACCGGAGACCCAGAAAGTCACCGGGGACGTCCGATGAGGCTCGACCTGCTCGCGGCGGTGGCCGCGGACACTCCCGGGCACACCACGACCACCGAGGCCGTGCTGTTCTGGGTGCTGGGCGCCGTCGCGGTGCTCGGCGCGCTCGGGGTGATCTCCGCGCCGAAAGCCGTGTACTCGGCGATGTTTCTGGCCATGACGATGATCGTGCTGGCGGTGTTCTACATCGCCCAGGGTGCGCTGTTCCTCGGCGTCGTGCAGGTGGTGGTCTACACCGGCGCCGTCATGATGCTGTTCTTGTTCGTGCTGATGCTCATCGGCGTCGACTCCTCGGACTCACTCGTGGAAACGATTCGCGGACAACGGGTTGCCGCCATCGTCATCGGTGTCGGCTTCGGAATCCTGCTCATCGCGGGCATCGGCAACGTCTCGGCCGGCGGGTTCACCGGGCTCGCGCAGGCCAATGCCGGCGGCAACGTCGAAGGGTTGGCGGCGCTGATTTTCGTGCGCTACCTGTGGGCGTTCGAGTTGACCAGCGCGCTGCTGATCACCGCCGCGCTGGGCGCGATGGTGTTGGCGCACCGGGAACGCTTCGAGCGCCGCAAGACCCAACGCGAACTCGCCGAAGAACGGTTCAAGCCGGGCGGGTACCCGACAACGCTGCCGAATCCTGGTGTGTTCGCGCGCAACAACGCCGTCGACATCGCCGCCCGGTTGCCGGACGGTTCGGGGTCCGACCTGTCGGTCAGCCCCATCCTGCAGAAGCGGACGGTCACCGTCACGAACGGCAGAGGAGGTGGGGAATGAATCCCGACAACTACCTCTATCTGTCGGCGCTGCTGTTCACGATCGGTGCATCCGGGGTGCTGTTGCGCCGCAACGCCATCGTGATGTTCATGTGCGTCGAACTGATGCTGAACGCCGCGAACCTCGCGTTCGTCTCGTTCTCCCGCATGCACGGCCACCTCAACGGCCAAGTGGTCGCGTTCTTCACCATGGTGGTCGCCGCGTGCGAGGTGGTCATCGGCCTCGCGATCATCATGAGCATCTTCCGTGCCCGCCAGTCGGCCTCGGTCGACGACGCCAGCCTGCTGAAGAACTAGAGGCGCGATGACGATTCCTGTTTGGCTGACCATCGCGCTGCCGTTGGCCGGCGCGGCGATCCTGCTCCTGGGCGGCCGTCGGACCGACGCCTGGGGCCACCTGCTGGGCTGTGCCGCCGCCATCGGCTCGTTCGTGGTGGGCGCGCTGCTCTTCGTGGACATGCTGGGCCGGGACTCCGAACACCGCGCGGTTCACGAGGCGCTGTTCTCCTGGGTGCCGGTCGGCGGGCTGCAGGTCGACTTCGGGATGCAACTCGACCAGCTGTCGATGTGTTTCGTGCTGCTGATCACCGGTGTCGGCTCCCTGATCCACATCTACTCGATCGGCTACATGGCCGAAGACCCCGGACGGCGACGGTTTTTCGCGTACCTGAACCTGTTCCTGTCGGCGATGCTGCTGCTCGTGCTCGCCGACAACTACCTCGGCCTCTACGTCGGCTGGGAGGGCGTCGGCCTGGCGTCGTACCTGCTGATCGGCTTCTGGGCGCACAAACCGTCGGCCGCGACGGCGGCCAAGAAGGCGTTCGTCGTCAACCGCGTCGGCGACATGGGTCTGGCCATCGCGATGATGGTGATGTTCGCCTACATCGGGTCGATCTCCTATGCGGGCGTCTTCGCCGCCGCGCCGAGCGCCGGCGAGGGTGTGCTGACCGCGATCGGATTGCTGCTGCTGCTCGCCGCGTGCGGTAAGTCCGCGCAGGTGCCGCTGCAGTCCTGGCTGGGCGACGCCATGGAGGGCCCGACGCCGGTGTCCGCGCTGATTCACGCCGCCACCATGGTCACCGCGGGTGTCTACCTCATCGTGCGGTCCGGCCCGGTGTTCGACCTCGCACCCAACGCGCAGCTCGGCGTCGTCATCGTCGGCGCGGTCACGCTGCTGTTCGGTGCGATCATCGGCTGCGCGAAAGACGACATCAAGAAAGCGCTTGCGGCGTCGACGATGTCGCAGATCGGCTACATGGTGCTGGCCGCCGGGCTCGGACCGGTCGGCTACGCGTTCGCGATCATGCATCTGCTCACACACGGCTTCTTCAAGGCCGGTTTGTTCCTGGGCGCCGGTTCGGTGATGCACGCGATGGACGACGAAGTGAACATGCGCCGCTACGGCGGCCTGCGCAAGGCGCTGCCGATCACGTTCGCCACCTTCGGCCTGGGCTACCTCGCGATCATCGGCGTACCGCCGCTGGCCGGCTTCTTCTCCAAGGACGGGATCATCGAAGCGGCGCTCGGCGCAGGTGGCGCCAAGGGAATCATCCTGGGCGGCGCGGCGATTTTGGGCGCCGGCATCACCGCCTTCTACATGACCAGGGTGATGCTGATGACCTTCTTCGGCGAGAAACGTTGGGCGCCAGATGCGCACCCGCACGAGGCCCCCGCGGTGATGACCTGGCCGATGATCCTTCTGGCCATCGGTTCCGTCGGTTCGGGTGCGGCGTTCGCGATCGGCGGCACGCTCGAACACTGGCTCGAACCGGTGGTAGGCGCGCATGAGGTGCACCACGTCGCACCGGTCTGGGTGGTGACGACGGTGATCCTGGCCGTGGTGGCGGTGGGCATCGTCACCGCCTACCGGATGTACGCCACCAAGCCTGTGCCAGAGGACGTCCCGGACGGTTCGGCGCTCACCGTCGCGGCGCGCAACGACCTGTACGGCGATGCGTTCAACGAGGCGGTGCTGATGCGGCCCGGCCAACTGCTGACCCGCGGGCTCGTCGAGATCGACGACGAGGCGATCGACGGCGCGGCCAGCGGCCTGGCCGGGCTGGTGGCCCGGTTGTCTTCGGGCCTGCGGCGCGTGCAGACGGGTTACGCACGCTCGTATGCCCTTTCCATGCTTTCCGGTGCGGTTCTGGTGGTCGCGGCGATCCTGGCGGTGCAACTCTGGTGAACAACTTTCCCTGGCTCACGGTGCTCTGGGCGACGCCGACCGTCGGCGCCGCGCTGGTGATCCTCGTTCCCGCCGCCCAGCGGGTGCTGGCCAAGTGGTTCGCGTTGGCCGTCTCGATCGCCGTACTGGCGATCACCGCCGTCCTGGCGGTCGACTTTCAACCGGGCGGCGAGCAGTACCAGTTCGTCGAATCCCACCGGTGGATCCCGTCGTTCGGCACGGGTTACATTCTCGGTGTCGACGGGATCGCGCTCGCGATCGTGGTGCTCACCGCCGTGCTGGTGCCGCTGCTGATCATCGCCGGCTGGAACGACGCCGACGCCCAGACCGGGCTGCGCGGACGGTCGGTGCAGACCTACCTGGCGTTGACGCTGGCCGTCGAGGGCATGGTCCTGATGTCGCTGGTGTCGCTGGACATCCTGCTGTTCTACGTGTTCTTCGAGGCGATGCTGATCCCGATGTACTTCCTCATCGGCGGCTTCGGCGGCGAGAACCGCGGCAAGGCCGCGGTGAAGTTCCTGCTGTACAACCTGTTCGGTGGCCTGATCATGCTGGCCGCGGTGATCGGGCTGTATGTGGTCACGGCCTCCAGCGACGCGTTCGCCGCGGGGACGTTCGACTTCCGCGAGATCGTGGCCGCGGTGTCGAGCGGCGCGTTCGCCGTCAACCCTGCCGTGATGAACCTGCTGTTCCTCGGGTTCATGTTCGCCTTCGCGGTCAAAGCACCGCTGTGGCCCTTCCACCGGTGGCTGCCCGACGCCGCCGTCGAGGCCACCCCGGCCAGCGCGGTGCTGATGATGGCCGTCATGGACAAGGTCGGGACATTCGGGATGCTGCGCTACTGCCTGCAGTTGTTCCCCGATGCGTCAATGTATTTCCAGCCGCTGGTGGTCACCCTCGCGGTGATCGGCATCGTCTACGGTGCGATCCTCGCGATCGGTCAGACCGACGTGATGCGCTTGATCGCCTACACGTCGATCTCCCACTTCGGGTTCATCATCCTGGGCATCTTCGTGATGACCAGCCAGGGACAGTCCGGTTCGACGCTGTACATGATCAACCACGGCCTGTCGACGGCCGCGCTGTTCCTGATCGCCGGATTCCTGGTGTCGCGCAGGGGCACCCGCGTGATCCGCGCATTCGGCGGCGTGCAGAAGGTGGCGCCGGTGATGGCGGGCACCTTCCTGGTCGCCGGCCTGGCGACGCTGTCGCTACCGGGCCTGGCGCCGTTCATCAGCGAATTCCTGGTGCTCATCGGCACATTCACGCGGTACCCCGTGCTGGCGGTGTTCGCGTCCACCGCGCTGGTGCTCTCGGCGATCTACATCCTCTGGATGTACCAGCGGATGATGACCGGAGCCGTCACCGAGGGCAACGAGCGGGTGCGCGACCTGGTGCCGCGTGAACTCGTCGTTGTCGCCCCGTTGATCGCGCTGCTGCTCGTGTTGGGGGTGTATCCGAAACCCGCGCTGGATGTCATCAATCCCGCGGTCGACCACACCCTGACCACGATCGATCAACCTGATCCCGCTCCCAGACTCGCGGAAGGGCCGAGACCATGACCCTCACCCCGCCCACCGTCGAATACGGACTGATCTGCCCGTTACTGATCATCTTCGGGGTCGCCATCGCCGGGGTGCTCGTCGAGGCGTTCCTCCCGCGACAGCATCGGTATGCCAGCCAGCTGGTGCTCTGCTTCGGCGGATTGGCGGCCGCCCTGGTGGCCGTGGTGGTGCTGGCGCGGAATCTGCATGGCGCCGTTGGCCGCTCGGCGGTCATGGGGGCCGTCGTCATCGACACACCGGCGTTGTTCTTGCAGGGCACGATCCTGCTCGTCGGCGTCCTCGGCGTCCTCTTGATAGCCGAGCGGCAGGTCGGCGCGGAGGTCGGTGCCGGGGTGCGCCGCGGACTCGACGGGTTCACCCCTCAGGCATCGGCCACACCCGGAAGCGTCGCCGAACAACTGGCCACCAAGTCGGGAGTGATCCAGACCGAGGTCTTCCCGCTGACGATGTTCGCCGTCGGCGGAATGCTGCTGTTCCCCGCCTCTGACGACCTGCTGACCATGTTCATCGCGCTGGAAGTCCTTTCGCTGCCGCTGTATCTGCTGTGCGGGCTGGCGCGCAGGCGTCGTCTGCTGTCGCAAGAGGCGGCGCTGAAATACTTTCTGCTGGGCGCCTTTTCCTCGGCGTTCTTCCTCTACGGCGTGGCGATGCTGTACGGGTACGCCGGGACGCTGGATCTGGTCGGTATCTCCGAAGCCGTCGCCGCCGGCTCGGGTAAGACGTCGCTGGCGCTGATCGGCACCGCCCTGTTGCTCGTCGGTGTGCTGTTCAAGATCGGCGCGGTGCCGTTCCATTCGTGGATACCCGACGTGTATCAGGGTGCACCGACGTCGATCACGGCGTTCATGGCCGCGGCGACGAAGATCGCCGCATTTGGCGCGATGCTGCGGGTGTTCTACGTCGCGGTGCCGGGTCTGCACGAGGACTGGCGACCGGTGCTGTGGGCGATCGCCATCCTGACGATGGTGGTCGGCACCGTCACCGCGGTGACGCAGGTGGACGTCAAGCGGATGTTGGCGTATTCCGCTGTGGCCCACACCGGTTTCATCCTCACCGGCCTGATCGCCGCCAACGAGGCGGGACTTTCGTCGACGCTGTTCTATCTGTTCGCCTACGGCTTCAGCACGGTCGGCGCCTTCGCGGTCGTCGGCCTGGTGCGCGACCGCAACGGCGAGGAAGATACCGCGATGGCGCGGTGGGCGGGACTGGGACGCCGCTATCCCATTGTGGGGATCGTGTTTTCGCTCTTCCTGCTCGCATTCGCCGGCATCCCCCTGACCAGTGGCTTCGTCAGCAAGTTCGCGGTGTTCAAGGCCGCGGGTGAAGGCGGCGCGATCCCGTTGGTGATCGTCGGCGTGATCGCGAGCGCGATCGCCGCGTACTTCTACGTCCGCGTGATCGTGTTGATGTTCTTCACCGATCCGCCCGAGGACGCACCGACCGTGGTGGTGCCGAGCGCGCTCAGCACGACGGTGGTGACGGTGACCGCGGCGGTGACGTTCGCGTTGGGCGCGCTACCGCAACCGCTTCTGGATCTGGCCGACAGCGCCAACCAGTTCCTGCGTTAGGCCCGAGGCACGCCTTTCGTGCTCGGCGGCCCCGGGTTACCGTCATCGCATGACCGACTCGCTCGTGCTCGTCGAGGACCGTGGCCCGGTACGGGTGCTGACCCTGAACCGCCCGGAGGCCCGAAACGCCCTGAGCCGCGGACTGATCAAGGCAACTTACACCGCGCTCACCGAGGCCGATGCCGATGAGTCCGTCAATTCCGTCGTCCTCACCGGCGCCGACCCGGCGTTCTGCGCCGGTGTCGACCTCAAGGAGGCCCAACGTGACGGGCTCGGCTATTTCGAGGAGTTCCGGTCGCAGAGTTGTATCGCCGCGACGGGCAATATGCGCACGCCGACCGTCGCGGCCATCAACGGCGCGACCTTCACCGGCGGCCTGGAGATGGCGCTCGGCTGCGACTTCCTGATCGCCTCGGAGCGGGCCGTCTTCGCCGACACGCACGCCCGAGTCGGCATTCTGCCCGGTGGCGGCATGACCGCGCGGCTCCCGCAGGTGGTCGGGCTGGCCATGGCCCGTCGGCTCTCGATGACCGGCGAGGTGGTCGACGCGGCCCGCGCCGAGCGCATCGGACTGGTCACGGAGGTCGTCGCCCACGACCGGTTGCTCGGCCGGGCCGTCGAGTTGGCCACGCAGATCGCCGAGGTGCCGTCGTCCGTCATGCGCGGACTGAAGGAGATCTACACGACCGGCGCCGCCGCGGTGATCGACCCCGCGCTGGCCGCCGAGGAGAAGATCGCGTATGCCCAGCACCGCGATTTCGACGGCCTCGGCGACCGGTTCGCCGCGATCTCGGAGCGCAACAAGAGCCAGATCGACACCTGAGCAGGGTTTCCGCGAGCATGCGTGTCTGTAGACGACCCGCGGGTGATCCACAGCATTTCGCGCACGCTCGCGGGCGCCGAGCGTGCGCGAAGTGTTGCTTCGGCGCGGCGTGTCTTGTGCAAACACGCACGCTCGCGCATGAAGGGGTTAACAGAGTTAGGCGACGACGCCGTGGACCACAATCGCGGTGGTCTGCTCAACCCAGTCGTCGCCGAGCGGCTCGCCCGGTCGCAGCAGCATCCGTAGCAGGGTCGCGCCGCCGATCACCTCGACCAGCCGGTCCGGGTCGACGTCGGGATAGACTTCGCCACGCTGAACCGCGTCGGCCAGCCGATTGCGGACCGCCGCGAACACCCCGGTGAACCGGTCCATCACGCGCAAATTGAGCTCGGCGTCGGCGACCATGTCGGCGATCAGGCCGGGCAGCGCCGCGCGCACGACCGGGGTCGAGAACACGTCGCGAGTGGCGGCCAGCATGGCGCGGATGTCGGCGGCGATATCCCCCGGCGGCGTGGCGATCGCGGTCGGCGCAGCGGGGAACGCCGCCTCGTGCACGAGCTCGGCCTTACTGGACCACCGGCGGTACAGCGCGGTCTTGGTGGTGCCCGCCCGCTCGGCCACCGCAGCGATCGTCAGATTCGAATAACCGATCTCCGCAAGCAGATCCGCGGTGGCGCGCAATATGGCAGCGTCAATGCGCGGGTCGCGGGGTCGCCCGGCGCCGGGGGCCTTGTCAACCGATGACGCGTCTGGTTTCATAACGCTACCCACCGTATCGTAATTACCGTCGAAAGAAGAGCTTGTGGCCAATGAACCGGCTGTCGAAGATGTCAGCCGCCTAGAACACTCGAGTCGCGATCTCAGCTCCCTGCCCGGCGTGATGTCGCGGTGGTTGTCGACCGTCCTGCCCGGCGGGGCGGCCCCGGAGATCACCGTGGAAAGCGGTGTCGACGCCAACGGGATGTCGTCGGAGACCATCATCCTCACCGGGCGATGGACCGCCGACGGGCAGCCGCAGGAACAGAAGTGGGTGGCGCGGGTCGCGCCGACCACCGAGGACGTCCCGGTGTTCTCGTCGTACCGGATGGATCACCAATTCGACGTGATCCGGTTGGTGCAGGAGAAGACCGACGTTCCGGTGCCGCAGGTGCGGTGGCTGGAGAACAGCGGCGACGTGCTCGGGACGCCGTTCTTCCTGATGGACTACGTCGACGGCCGGGTGCCTCCCGACGTCATGCCCTACACCTTCGGCGGCAACTGGTTCTCCGACTCCCCCGCCGAACAGCGGCGCGAGTTGCAAGACGCCACCGTTGGCGTGATCGCCAAGCTGCACTCGATCCCGGAGCCCGAGAAGGTGTTCGGCTTCCTCGACAACGGATCCGATCGCAATGCGCTGCGGCGCAACCTCAATTGGCTGCAGGACTGGTATCGGTTCGCCGTCCCGGACATCGGTCGCTCGTCACTGGTGGAACGCGCGCTGGACTGGCTCGAGGCCAACTGGCCCGCCGATGCCGCGGCCAACGATCCGGTCCTGGTCTGGGGCGACTCCCGCGTGGGCAACGTGCTGTACTCCGGTTACCAGCCGGTCGCCGTCCTCGACTGGGAGATGGCGACCCTCGGACCGCGCGAGATGGATGCGGCGTGGATGATCTTCGCGCACAACGTGTTCCAGGAACTGGCGGGCCTGGCCGGGCTGCCGGGGCTGCCCGATTTCATGCGCGAGGAGGACGTCAAGCAGACCTACGCGGCGCTCACCGGTGTCGAACTCGGTGACCTGCACTGGTTCTACGTCTACTCCGGTGTGATCTGGGCGTGCGTGTTCATGCGCACCAGCGCGCGGCGGGTGCGCTTCGGTGAGATCGAACAGCCAGACGACGTCGAATCGCTGTTCTACCACGGCGCACTGCTGAAACGACTCATTGGAGATGACGCCTGATGCTCGGCCCCACCGACGAATTCCCGATCCACCAGATCCCGCAGCCGATCGCGTGGCCGGGGAGTTCCGACCGCAACTTCTACGACCGGTCCTACTTCAACGCCCATGACCGCAGCGGTGACATCTTCTTGATCACCGGCATCGGGTACTACCCGAACCTGGGGGTGAAGGACGCGTTCGTGCTGGTGCGCCGCGGCAGCACGCAGACTGCGGTGCATCTGTCCGACGGCATCGACTCCGACCGGCTCAACCAGCACGTGCTGGGCTACCGCGTCGAGGTCACCGAACCGTTGCACAAACTGCGCATCGTGCTCGAGGAGACCGAGGGCATCGCCGTCGACCTCACCTGGAACGGCCTCTTCGACGTTGTGCAGGAACAGCGCCACATGCTGCGCACCGGGACGCGAATCACGTTGGACGCGCAGCGTTTCGCGCAGGTCGGCACGTGGAGCGGCGTCATCGCGATCGACGGCGAGGAGATCACCGTGGACCCGTCGGTGTGGATCGGGAGCCGCGACCGGTCGTGGGGTATCCGCCCCATCGGGGAACCCGAACCCGCCGGCAGGCCCGCCCATCCGCCGTTCGAGGGAATGTGGTGGCTGTACGTGCCGATGGCGTTCGACGACTTCGCGATCGTGATGATCATCCAGGAGGATCCCAGCGGATTCCGCAGCCTCAACGACTGCACCCGAATCTGGCGCGACGGCCGCGTCGAACAACTCGGCTGGCCGCGGGTGAAGATCCACTACACCTCCGGAACGCGGATCCCCTACGGCGCCACCATCGAAGCGACCACTCCGGACGGCTCTCCGGTGGTGTTCGAGGTCGAGTCCAAGTTGCCGGTGCCGATCCACATCGGCGGCGGATACGGCGGCGACTCGGACTGGCTGCACGGCGTCTGGAAGGGCGACAAGTTCAGCGAACGCCTCACCTACGACATGACCGATCCGGCAGTCAACGGCCGCAGCATGTTCGGCGTGATCGACCACGTCGGCCGCGCCGAATGCACGGAGGGCGGCAAGACCAGCGAGGGCTGGGGTCTCTTCGAACACGGCGCGCTCGGCCGGCACGACCCCTCGGGCTTCAAGGACTGGCTGACCGTCGCGGACTGACGCGATTTCGGTGCACTACCTATCGCTCAGCGACTGGAAGTGCACCGAAATCGCCAAGGGTTTTCAGGCGACCGGCGTTACCGGAACCGGAGCCCGACCGAACACCATCGACTCCTCGATCCGGTCGAGCCGGTGATCGATCGCGTCGAGCACATAGTTGTGCCGGACATTCCACGGCCGGTGCGTGCCCGACTTCGGTAGCACGTGCGCGGCGCGCTGCACGTAACCGGCGTTGATGTTCCACGCCGGCTTCTCGGCCATCGGTTTGTCGCCCAGATGCGGGTAAGCGTGGGTGTACCCGTGAGAGTCCATGTAGGAGACCAGCTTTGCGAACGCGCGGGCGGTCAGATCGGCGCGCAATGTCCACGAGGCGTTGATGTAGCCCACGCACCAGGCCAGGTTCGGCACGTCCTCGAGCATGTGCTCCTTGTAGACGAAGCGGTCCTGCGGTTTGACCTCTTCGCCGTCGATGCTGATGAGCACCCCGCCGAGCGCCTGGAGCTGAATCCCGGTCGCGGTGATGATGATGTCGGCGTCGATCCGCTGACCCGACCGCAACTCGACGCCCGTCGAATCGATGTGGTCGATCTGGTCGGTCACCACATCGAGGCGCCCGGTGTTGATCGCATCGTAGAAGTCGTTGTCGAGCATCGCGCACAGCCGTTGATCCCACGGGTCGTACCGCGGCTTGAAATGCACGTCGACCGGATAATCCTTGGGCAGGTTGCGCTTTGCGTAGTTCCGGATGTAGCGCCTGCTGAGCTTCGGCGCTGCCTTGGCAAACGCGTAGATGAACACCGTGAAGATCGTGTTGTAGATGCGTGCGCCCCAGTAGCCCGCCCGGCCGGGCAGCACCTTGCGCAGCGCCTGCACGATGGGATTGACCCGCGGACCCGACAGCATGTAGGTGGGCGAGCGCTGCAGCATCGTCACGTGGCCGGCCGTCTCGGTCAGCGACGGGATCATGCTGACCGCCGTTGCGCCGCTGCCGATCACCAGCAGCCGCTTGCCCGCGTAGTCCAGCGATTCCGGCCAGTGCTGCGGGTGTACCACCTCACCGCTGAACTCCTCGAGGCCCGGGAAGTCCGGTCGGTAGGGCTCGTCGTAGTTGTAGTAACCCGTGCCGAAGAACAGGAAGCGGCTGCGATACGTGACGGGCGTCCCGTCCTCTTCGGCGTGCACCGACCACATATCGGTGGACGAATCCCAGTCCGCGGACAGCACATGGGTGTTGTACCGGATGTGTTCGTCGATGCCGTGCTTGCGCGCGGTCTGCACCAGGTAGTCGCGGATGTCCGGACCGTCGGCCACGTTCTCCGGCCGGGTCCACGGCTCGAACGGATAACTGAGCGTGAAGATGTCGCTGTCGGAGCGGATGCCCGGATAGCGGTGCAGATCCCACGTGCCGCCGATCCGCGCCCGCCGCTCGAGGACCTTGTAGGTCGCGCCCGGGTTCTTCTCCTGCAGGCGGTAGGCCGCGCCGATTCCCGATATTCCCGCCCCGATGATCAGCACGTCGGAATACTCATCGCGACTCATCCGCAACCTCCTTTGGTCCCGCTGAGTACCACCATAGGAGTCAAGCCGTCAGCGCGTCGACGATCTCGGACAACGCGTCGATCGCGATGGGGCCGGGCTGGTACAGGCAGACGCGGTCGGACACCCCGGCCACGCGGTCGCGGATGTGGGCGGCGATCTCGGCCGGCGCGCCACACGCGGCGATGGTGTGCAGCACCTCGTCGTCGATGAGCGTCGCCATCTCCTGCCACCGGCCCTGCTTGGACATCGCGTTCAGCTCCGGCTGCAGATCCCCCCACCCGTGCACGTCCAGCACCGGGCGGTAGGCCGGGGTGGAGCCGTAGAACGCCAACAACCGGCGCGCCGCGTCGTGAGCCGCATCGTGATCACCCACCGACACGATGATCTCGGGCACCAGTGCGAAGTCGTCGAAGGACCGGCCCGATTCCGACAGGCCGGCGCGCACCTGCGGCATCGTCACCTCGTGCAAGAACCGCTTCGAACCGAACGGCATGACCAACAGGCCGTCCGCTACGGCAGCGGTCGCGTGGGTCAACCGCGGGCCGAGCGCGCCAAGGTAGATCGGCGGAGGGCCGTACGCATTGGGACCCGGGTTGAACGTCGGGGTCATCAGCGTGTGCCGGAAGTACTCGCCGCGAAAGTCGAGACGCTCGCCGGTCTCCCACGCGGCGAACACCGCACGCAGCGCAGCGACCATCTCCTTCATCCGGGCGACGGGGCGGTCGAACGCCGCGCCGTAGCGCTTCTCCACCTGCGCGCGGACCTGCGTGCCGAGGCCCAGAATGAAGCGTCCCTCGGCCAGCAGCTGATGGTCGTACGCCTGGTGGGCGAGCTGAATCGGGTTGCGCGGAAACGCAATGGCGACATTGGTCATCAGGTCCAGGCCGCCGACGGTCGATGCCAGCGTCAGGGGTGCGAACACGTCGTGCGGTCCTTCGAACGTGAACACACCGCCGGCGCCCGCGTCACGCAGCAGTCGCGCGCGTTCGATCGCATCGGTTGGGCCGAACAACGCTGTCATGACCTTCACGCCGTGAGAGCCTAATCGCGTGGGGTTGCAAGGCAGTGCCGACGCGGTCGTGGTCGGCGCCGGATTCGCCGGGCTGACAGCGGCGCGCGAACTGGTCCGGCTCGGATACGACGTGGTGGTTCTCGAGGGGCGGGATCGCGTCGGCGGACGGTCGTCGACGGCGACCATCGCCGGAGTGCCAGTCGACCTGGGCGGCACCTTCATCGGACCCACCCAGGACGCCGTCGGTGAGCTGGCCACCGAGCTGGGCTGCGAGACGGTGCCCACCTTCAGCGAGGGCAAGAACCTGATCCGGTGGCGCGGACGAGTCCGCTCGTACCGCAGCACCATTCCGCGACTGTCGATCGTCGAACTGCTCGACGTGTCGCGCATCCAATGGCGCTTCGAGCGGGCGTCCCGGCGGGTGGCCGTCGAGGCGCCGTGGACGGCCCCGCAGGCCGACGCGCTGGACTCCCTGTCGCTCGACGGCTGGCTGAAGTCGGTACACGCGAGCGCCGGAACGCGGGACCTGATGGCGATCATGTCGCGGGTCACCTGGGGTTGCGAACCCGACGCGGTGTCGATGCTGCACGCCGTGCGCTACGTCAGGGCCGCGGGCGGGCTCGACCGCATGCTCGACGTCGAGGGCGGTGCGCAGCAGAGCCGCTTTCCCGGCGGCACGCAGCAGATCGCGCTGCGGATGGCAGAGGAGTTGGGGTCGCGCGTCGTGCTCAACGCCCCGGTCCGCAGCATCGAGACCCACAGCGACGGAATGCTCACGGTTACATCGGATCAGGGCGCCGTGCGCGCCAAAGCCGTCGTCGTCGCCATCCCGCCCGAACACCGCAAGGCGATCGAATTCCTGCCCGGCCTACCCGCGGAGTACGGCAAGCTCGCCCAGCACTGGCCCCAGGGCAACCTGAGCAAGGCCTACGCCGCGTACGAGACACCGTTCTGGCGTCCCAAAGGGCTTTCGGGAGAAGCACTTTCCGACGAGGGGCCGGTGTTCATCACGTTCGACGTCAGCCCCTCGGGGGACGGGCCCGGCATCCTGCTCGGCTTCGTCGACGCCCGCTCGTTCGACTCGCTGCCACCGGCGCAGCGCAGGGACCGCGCGCTGTCGGGCTTCGCCGCGCTGTTCGGTAATGCCGCCCTCGACCCGATCGACTATCTCGACCACTGCTGGAGTGCCGAGCAGTTCGCACCGGGCGGGCCGACCGCTGCTGTACCGCCCGGATCGTGGACGACATACGGACCGTGGCTGCGCAAACCGGTCAATGGAATCCATTGGGCCGGAACGGAAACCGCCGATACATGGACCGGCTTCCTCGACGGCGCCGTCCGATCGGGCAGGCGCGCCGCCGACGAGGTGCACCGCGCGCTGGCCGGCTGACTAGGAGCTGACCCGGCGCTCAGCGGTCACCGACTCGACCAGCGCACGCAGGTGCTTGTTGACCTCGGCGGGCCGTTCGAGGATGGCGCAGTGCCCACCGGCCAATTCCACGAACTCGGTGAGGTTGGGCACCTCTTCGGCGATGCGGCGAGACGACGTCACCGGCAGCAGCCGGTCCTTTTCGCTGCCGATCACCAGGGTGGGCACGACCAGATTGTGGAGGCCGATGTGCTGTGGGCCGAGGTGATCGACGAGTGTGCGGGCCCAGCCGCCGCGGCCGATCGGTGACGTGGCGGCGAACAGTTCGTGGACGAACGCCGTGATCGCGGGGTCGGCGTCGCGGCCCACCGCCAACATGGACAGGAAGCGCTGATTCGGGCCGTGGATGGCGCGCGGCACCGGCACCGCGCCGAACGTCTTCAGCAGGGTCCCCGCGGTGCGGACGCGGACGTTCGCCAGCGGTGCGGGCACCGGCAGCAGCTTGACGTTGCGCAACAGGTCGCCGGTGGTGGTATTGATCAGTGCGACGGCGTCGGCGCGTTCGGTCACCCGCTCGGCGAACCGCTCCGACCATGACGTGATCGCGATCCCGCCCATCGAGTGGCCCGCGATGACGGCGCGTTCGCCGGGTGCGAGCGTCGCCTCGAGCACGGAGTCGAGGTCGCCGGCCAAATGGTCGAGGCTGTAGGCGCCGCGACGGACCGGGACCGCGCTGCGGCCGTGGCCGCGGTGGTCGAACGCGATCACGCGGTAGTCCTGCGACAGGTCGGCGATCTGATGGGCCCACACCCGGAGCGCGCAGGTGATGCCGTGCGCGAGCACGATCGGATAGCCGTCCTCGCGTCCGAAGACCTCGGCGTGCAGGCGGATGCCATCTCGGGAGCGCACCTCGACGGCGCGACCGGGGGGCAGGGACTGCGCGGGCGCGAAGGCGTGAACCCTCGACCGGCTGCGGGGACCAGTGGTCATGTGCGCTCCGTTCGAACTCGGCAACGTTGCCGCGTAAGTGAGCTTATCTAACAGTGTGCGGCAACCGTGTAACCCCCGCCGCGTTTCGCGACGATCGGTGCCGCGGCGCAGGTCCACGAACCGAGGGGAGTTAAATGGCGGCATGCGCGCCATTCAGATAGCCAGCCTCGATGGACCTCAAGCCGCCAAGCTCGTCGATGTCGATGAGCCGGACGGCGACGGCGCGGTCGTCATCGAGGTGCACGCCGCCGGGGTCGCATTCCCCGACGTCCTGCAATCGCGCGGGCTCTACCAGTACAAGCCGGAGATGCCGTACACGCCCGGCGGCGAGGTCGCAGGCGTCGTGCGCAGTGCGCCAGCCGACGCGCATGTGCGGGCAGGCGACCGCGTCGCGGCGCTGACGATGTTGTGCGGCGCGATGGCCGAGGTGGTCGCGCTGCCCGCCGAACGGGTTTTCAAGCTGCCCGACAACGTCTCCTTCGAGGCCGGAGCGGGTCTGCTCTTCAACGACCTCACGATGCACCACGCGCTGCGCACCCGCGGACGGCTGGCCGAGGGCGAGACCGTGCTGGTGCACGGCGCGGCCGGCGGCATCGGCACGTCGACGCTGCGGCTGGCGCCCGCGTGGGGCGCGTCGCGGGTGATCGCAGTGGTGAGCACCGACGAGAAGGCCGAGGTGGCCAAGGCGGCCGGCGCGACGGACGTCGTGCCCGTCGACGGGTTCAAGGACAAGGTGAAGGAGCTGACCGAGGGCCGCGGCGTCGACATCGTCGTCGACCCGGTCGGTGGCGACCGGTTCACCGATTCGTTGCGGTCGCTCGCCCCCGGTGGCCGACTGCTCGTGGTCGGTTTCACCGGCGGCGAGATCCCGACGGTCAAGGTGAACCGGTTGCTGCTCAACAACGTCGACGCGGTCGGTGTGGGTTGGGGCGCATGGACTTTCACCCATCCCAACTATCTCGCCGAGCAGTGGGCCGAGCTCGAGCCGCTGCTCGCGTCGGGCAAGGTGTCGGCGCCGCAACCGCAGGTGTTTCCGTTCGAGCGCGCGGCGGACGCTATCGCCGCGCTCGAAGACCGCTCGGCGAAGGGCAAGGTCGTCGTCGCCGTCCGGTGACGCTGCCTACAGATACGGGTCGGCCCAGGCGCTCACAATGCGCGCCGCCCGCGCCGCCTGATCTTTGCCCGTCAGCAGATGGTCGGCGCCCTCGAGGGATACGAAACTGCGCGGATGCCGCGCGGCCTGGAAGATCTCGCTGGCGTTCTCGATGCCGACGGTGTTGTCCGTCGGCGAGTGCATCACGAGCAGCGCGCGGCGCAGGGAGTGGATGCGCTCGCGCAGATCGGCGTCGCGGACGTCCTCGAGAAAATGCCGCTTGAGGGTCAGCGCCTTGCCGCCGATGTGAAACTGCGCCTCCCCCTCCTCCTCGATGCGCTCGACGAGCGCGTCATAGATCCGCTCGACGTGGGCGGGTTCGTAGGGTGCGGCGACGGTGGCGACCGCCTTCACCGTCGGGCACTCGTGGGCGGCGGCGATGACGGCCGAGCCACCGAAGGAATGCCCCACGAGGAGGCGTACCTCGCGGTCGGAGGAGTTCATGAACTCGACGGCGCGCACGGTGTCGGCCACCTTGTGCGAAAACGAACCGTCGCTCCAGTCGCCCTCCGAATCGCCGAGGCCGAGGTTGTCGAACCGCAGCATTCCGATGCCCTCGCTGGCGAGTTGTTTGCAGATCCGGCTGGCGGCGGGCGAGTTCTTGCCGAGCGTGAACCCGTGGGCGAACACGCCCCATCCGCGGACGTCGCCGTCGGGGACGTCGATCACGCCCGCGAGGGCGGGTCCGCTGGTGCTCGGGAAGCTGACGCGTTCACCCACGCGCGTCATCCTGTCATGCGCGTCGGTGCGTCACTGCTGCTGTTGCAACAGGTCCCGTTTCACCTCGAGCCTGCGCAGCTTGCCCGACGAGGTGCGCGGCAGCGTGCCGGGCCGGACGAAGACGACATCGGTGGGTACCACGCCGCATTCGGATGCGACGCGCTCGATCAGGTCGGCGCGCGACGTCGCCTCGTCGGGTCCGCGGAACTCGGCGACGATCGCGACACCGGGCCGAATCGACCGCTCCCCCACTCCGACGGCCACCACTGCGCCCTCGCGCACACCCGGCGCACCTGCGGCCACCCGTTCCACCTCGGCGGGAAAGATGTTGCGCCCGGCCACCGTGATCAGTTCCTTGGCACGACCGCACACCACGAGGCTGCCGTCGACGACGTAGCCGAGATCGCCTGTGGCGAACCAGTCGTCGGCGTTGCGCGGGGTGTCGCCGCGGTAGCCCGACATCATCGAGGTGCCGCGGATGTGGATCTCACCGACCTTGTCGTCGCCGCGCGGTTCGATGCGCACCGACATACCGGATATCGGTTCGCCGAGCAGCGCGTGACCGTCGTCGTCGACGATCAGTCCGCGTCCGGGCTCGGGAACCGTTACCGCGCAGGTGGATTCGGCGAGCCCGTAGGAGGGTGCGAGCGCGCCGGCGGGAAACCCGAATCGGGCCATCTCGTCGGCGAACCGCGCGGTGAGCTCACAGTCGACGGGTTCACCGCCGTTGAGCGCGAAACGCAGCCTGGAGAGGTCGACGTCGGTGACCCGTCGCGAGTACTTGCCGATCAGGCCGTAGGCCATGTTCGGCGCGGCGGTGATGGTGGCGTGACTCTCGGTGAGCCAGCTCAGCCACCGAAACGGCGAGGCCTGAAACGCTCCGGTCGGCGCCTGCCACACGTCGATTCCGGCCAGCGCCCCGGCGAGCACGAAGCTCAAGCCCATGTCGTGGTACAGCGGCAGCCACGAGCAGCCGACGTCGTCGGCCCCTACCCCAATGCGCGAATTCAGCCCATCGAGGTTGGCCAGCACCGCATCCGGTGAGAGTTTTACTGCCCGCGGCACGCCCGTCGAACCCGCTGTGCCCTGCAGAATCGCGACGGCGGCCGGCCGGTCCAGCCGCTGGAAACTCGTCGATCTCGTCAGTGGGGCAACGGAATCCAACTCCTTGGCTACCGGGCCGCCGTCGATCAGACGCAGCTGTTCGAGCTGCCGACCCGTGCTGAGGACGTGACTGACGCCCATTCCTGCGAACCGGGCGACCGTGGACTGCGCCCACTTCTCGGCGTCGGCGCCTCGGACCGGGCCGGGCGCAATGGTCACCGGGACGCCGGCCTGGAATGCTCCGAGGATCGCCGCGATGAGTTCGACGGTGGGCTCGTTGGCCAGGCCGAGGGCCGCGACCTCCTCGTTGAGCAACCAGTCGGCAAGGTTCTCCGAGCGAGCGTGCACCTGCGGCCAGGGGTGGCGCGTCCAGGCGCCGTTGTCGAAGACGAAGAGGCCGTTCGCCGAGTTGGTCAAGCGTTCGGCCAATACCGCTGCCAACGATTCCATGAACACCCTCGCCGTGCTTATTCCCGCCTCGACGGGCGCTTGTCGGACTAGTCAATTTAGGTAAAGCTAACCGACGCCCGTTTGCGGGCTGGCAGGGGGTCAGAGGGTCGCGCGGCCCACCGCCAGTGGATGGACGACCGACGGCATGCCGCGCCACACCGCGCGTCGGGCGGTGACCGTGAAGCCGCAGGCGCGCATGGTCTCGACGGTCGACCGGTTGCAGATGCATCCGCCTGCAAAGTGTCGACAGGGTTCGCGGAGCGCGTCCTGGCATCCGGCGAGGAAGCGCGACTCCGCCCGCACGTGCTCGATGAACAGCAACTGTCCATTCGGGCGGAGCACGCGGGCGATCTCGCGCAGTGCGCCGAGCGGGTCGTCGACGGTGCAGAGCACCAGCGTCGAGACGACGGTGTCGACCGAAGCGTCGGCCAAGGGCAGGCGCTGCGCGGGCGCGTCGAGGATCCGTCCGACGCGGCCATGGCGGGCGAGGCGCCGGGCGAGCTTGCGGCGCATTCCGGGCTCGGGTTCGGTGAGGATGAGTTCGGTGACATCATCGGGGTAGTGCGCGAAGTTCAGTCCGGTGCCCGCGCCGATCTCGACCACCCGGCCGTAGGCGTCGGCGAGAAGTTCGCGGCGGCGGCGACGCATGCCGGATGCCTCACCCAGCCAGAGAAACGGGTCATACAGCCGGGCGAAGACTTGTAGCCACAGCGCGGACGGAGGGTTGGTCGACGGTGCGGTGGCGGTATCGATATCGGTCATGGCGTGACGATATGAAGGCGCCCGTGGGGCACGCATCGCCCGAAGCGGCCATCTTGCTCAGATGGCCGATTCCGGCATCACAGGAGGCCGAGGCGGGCGGCCTCGGCCACCGCGGCCGTGCGTGACGAGCTGCCGAGCTTGCGCCGGATGTTGGCGACGTGACGGTGCACCGTATGAGGGCTCAGCACAAGGTGTTCGGCGATCTCGCGGTCGCCGAGACCGCGTGCGATGCAGGCGAGGATTTCTCGCTCCCGCTCCGACAACAGGGTGGGCTCCCCCGCGCCCGGATCGTCGGTCGGCGTTGCGGCGGGCACCAGCCCCTGCCGGCAGGCGCGGACGACGGATGCGGCGTCGCCGTGCCAGGGGAAGTGTGCGCTGCCCTGCAACGGTAGGAGAGTCGCGCCCGCAATCGCGGCCGCGACCTCACGCCCGCAGCGGTACGGCACGGCCCGGTCGTCGCGGCGGTGGACGACGTGCACCGGGCAGCGAACGAGGGGCAGCTGATCGCGGACGTCGACGTGGTAAACGAAATCCAATAGGGCGGCAGCGGTTTCAGCCGTCGCCGCCTCGCGTTGAATCCGCGCGAAATGGTCCTGCTCCGCGGGCTCGGCACTGCCGAGGAAGATGTCGCCGAGCATGCGGGACCCCAGACCCCAGTGCGCGCGCACCGCCGCGAGGATCGCATCGGACACGTTGGGCGCCGTGAGAGTCGAGCCGTCACAGTAGGACCCGTACAGCACGAGGCGGTCGACACGCTCGGGAAACGCGGCGGCGAACGCTATGGCGGTGCAACTCCCCGACGAGCCGCCCAGCAGCGAGACGCGGTCGAGTTCGAGTTCGTCGAGGAGCGTGCGCAGCGTCGCGACCTCACGGTCGATGGTCAGGTCGGCCTCGGTGAGTGCGCGGTCCGACATCCCGACACCGAGGCGGTCGTAGCGGACGAGGGTGTAGCCGTCGGCGATGTCTCCCCAGAAGCGCCGGAAGATCGGGCTCTGCGCGTCGAGTTCGAGGTGGCTGACCCACCACGCCGGGGCGACGAGCGGTGGCCCGTCGCCGGAGACCTCGTACGCCATTCGACGGGCGCCGAGGGGAAGGAACCTGATCGTGGACTTCCCCAGCATCGCCGTGAGCTTACGACCGTCGGGGGGCGGTGGCGGCCGAATTCGCAGCGGCCCTTGCTGACAGGACTTCGCGACCTCTCCAACGGAATCAGCGCGTGTCGGCCCACACGTCGGCGCGGTGCACCGGCAGACCGTGGCCGGGCAGCAGATGCTCGACGGGCAGCGCGCGCATGCGCTTCTCACTGCGTGCCGCCGCGGAGTCGTCGACGGTCTCCGGGGTGAACCATGCCTGCCCGTCCGCGCTGAGCACCGCGTCGCCGGAGATCAGGGTCCGGCTTTCGGCATGCCAGAAGGCCGTCGAGTCGTCGGTGTGGCCGGGCACGTGTAGCACCTCCCAACCGGGCGAGCCGGGCAGCGGCTGACCGTCGGTCAACGGCTGTGCCCCACCCAGGGCGTCGCCGACCATCCCCTTGGCTCCGCCGTAGCCCGCGATGCGGGCGCCGGCGACGAAGCCGTGCAGCCCGGTCAGGTCCAGCGGCTGGCTCATGAGGGTGGGCCAGATCTGGGCGACCTTGCTCAATGTCGGGGTGCGCGGCATTCGCGTGCCGTCTAGGTACCCAAGAGTGACCTCGGGAAGATGCAGTCCCACCCCGTGCTCGGCGGCCAGGCGCGGCGCCCCGGCGACATGGTCGCTGTGACCGTGGGTGGCCACGACGGCACCGACGGTGCCGCGGTGGACCGAGAGCACGCCGGCGACGTCGTCGGCGCTGCCTGGCATGCCCGCGTCGACCACCACATAGGAGCGATCGCCACGGATCAGGTAGCAGTTGAAGATCCAGCGGGACAGACGGATGACCCCGATGTCGCCGAGCGGATCAACGACCAACGCCATCGCGGCCTCCTTCGTCGCGCAACACCTCAAGCAGTTTGGGCTGCCGGGATCGCACCCGGCAACCCGGGATCTCCGCACCGCTGGCTACGATCGCGGGATGAGCGAAACCGGGCCTGCCTCTATTGAAGAGTCGACGTACATCGCCGCCGACCCGGCCGCGGTCTACGCACTGATCACCGACCTTCCGACGTTGGCGTCGCTGGCCGAGGAAGCCGACCGGATGGAGTGGCACAAGGGCGACCGGGTCACTGCGGGCGCCGTCTTCAGAGGCCACAACAGCAACGGCGGCAAGGAGTGGACCACGACCTGCACCGTCACCGACGCGGAGCCGGGCCGGACGTTCGCCTTCGACGTGAAGAGCTTTGCCATTCCCGTGGCGCGATGGCGCTACGACATCACTCCTGCCGACGGTGGCTGCACCGTCACCGAACGCACCTGGGACAAACGGCCGGGGTGGTTCAAGACGGTCGCGGGGATGGCGACCGGCGTGCGCGACCGCGACTCCGCAAATGCCGAACACATCAAGCTCACGCTGCAGCGCCTCAAGGCGAAGGCCGAAGCGGCCGGCTGAGCGGCGCCCTTGAAACGCCATTGAAAACGGCCCCCGAAGTTTCCTCCGAGGGCCGTCTTACCTAGTAGCGGGGACAGGATTCGAACCTGCGACCTCTGGGTTATGAGCCCAGCGAGCTACCGAGCTGCTCCACCCCGCGTCGGGTGAACGCCACGTTACCGAAGGCGCTCGTCCAGTTCCAAATCGCGCGGTCACCGACGGTGGTGAGTCACGTCACGCCTGCGGTTGCGTGGCCTTTGAAACCGCGCGAGCGACCGCAAATGTACGCACTGTCGCGGCGTGTCGCTGTGCAAACACGGTCCCTCGCGGCTTCGAGTGGGGCACTCGCGCGTCACGCCGCCCGCGTCAGCTTGCGGACTGGTACCTCTCCATCGCGTCGTCGAGCCGTTGCAGCGCCTCACCGAACTCGGTGAAGTTCCCGCTCTGCTGGGCCTGACGCAGCGAGTCGAGCGCCGTGTTGACCTCTTGCAACGCAGCGGCTTTCGGGCCCGACAGCTGCACCGGGCCACTGGGCGGCACCGCAGCCGGCGTGGGTACCTCCGGCGCCCGACCTTCCTGGTTGGCAGGTGTGCGGCCCGTCGGCGGCTGGCCGTCGGCGGGGGTCTGCGCGGCGGGTTGCTGTCCGCCGGGTCCGGCGAGAGGCGCGGGACCGGTGGCTGTGGCGTCCGCGCCGGGACCGAACAGCTCGGTGAGCGCATCGCGCACTGTCGGCCCGTAGCCGACCTTGTCGTTGTACATCATCGCGACGCGGATCAGCCGCGGGTACGACGACGCGGCGTCGCTGGCCCCCGGCGAGGCGTACACCGGTGCGACGTAGAGCAACCCGCCCTGCGCCACCGGCAGCGTCAGCAGGTTGCCCCACCGGATGCGGTTCTGGTTGTCGCGGCCGATGACGCCCAGGTCCTGGCTGACCGCGGTGTCGGTGCTGATCGCGTTGAACGCCAGCTTCGGGCCGTTGACCTGACCGGGAATGGTCAACACCGTGAGTTTGCCGTAGGTGTCGGGATCCGAACTGGCGCTGATGTAGGCGGCCAGGAAGTCGCGGCGGAACCGGTTCATCGCGCTGGTCAGCTGGAATGATGCCGAACGGTCATCGGAGGCAAGGTCTTTGGCGACGATGTAGTACGGCGGCTGATAGCTGCTCGCCGTCGGGTTCGGGTCCAGCGGCACATCCCAGAAATCCGACGTCGAGAAGAATGTCACCGGGTCGTCGACGTGGTACTTGGCCAACAGCGCGCGCTGCACCTTGAACAGGTCCTCGGGATAGCGCAGGTGCTGCTGCAGTTCCGGCGTGATCTCGCTCTTCGGCTTCACCGTGCCCGGGAACACCTTCATCCATGCCTGCAGGACCGGATCGTTCTCGTCCTGCGCGTACAGCGACACCGTGCCGTCGTACGCATCGACCGTGGCCTTCACGGAGTTACGGATGTAGGACACCTGCTTGTCCGGCGCGAGGCGGTTGATGGCCACCTCGTTGGAGTCCGCCGTCGCGCTCGACAGCGTCGTCAGCTCCGAGTACGGGTAGTTGTCCAGCGTGGTGTAGCCGTCGACGATCCACACCATCCGCTTGTTCACGATGGCGGGATACACGCTGGTGTCGGTGGTCAGCCACGGTGCGACGGCCTCGACGCGCTTGGCCGGGTCGCGGTTGAACAAGATCTTACTGTTCTCGCCGATCACGTTCGAGAACAAGAAGTTTCGTTCCGCGAACTTGGCCGCGAACACCGAGCGCGCCAGCCAGTTGCCGACCGGCACACCGCCTTGGCCGCCGTAGGTGTAGTTCTTGGTCTCGGTGTTGGTCTCGTAGTCGTACTCGCGGTCGACGTCGCCGTTCTTGCCGACGATCGCGTAGTCGGCCGGGGTGTTGGCGATGACCGGTCCGTAGTAGATGCGCGGCTGATCCAGCGGCGCGGGGCCGGGCGAGACGACGCTGCCGTTGGCGCCCACCACGCTGGCGAGGAACTCCGGGTAGCCGCCGTTCTGGTTCGGGTCGTTGGCGACGCCGCGCACGGTGTTCGCCGGAGAGGCGATGAAACCGTTGCCGTGCGTGTAGACGCTGTGGCGGTTGATCCAGTCGCGCTGGTTGTCGATCAGCCGGTCGGGGTTGAGCTCGCGGGCGGCGACCACGTAGTCGCGCAGGTTGCCGTCGCGCCCGACGTAGCGGTCCATCGACAGCTGATCCGGGAAGTAGTAGAAGTTCTTGCCCTGCTGGAACTGGGTGAACGCGGGGCTGACGATGGTCGGGTCGAGCAGACGGATGTTCGACGTGGTCGCCCGGTCCGCGGCGACCTGCTGGGCGGTGGCCGCCGCATCGCCGCTGTAGTCGCGGTAGGTGACGACGTCGTCGGTCAGCCCGTAGGCGTTTCTGGTCGCCGAGATACTTCGGCTGATGTATTCGCTTTCCTTCTGCGCGGCATTGGGTTTGACGCTGAACTGCTCGACCACCAGAGGCCAGCCCGCGCCGACCACCAGCGACGAGAGCAGCAGCAGCACCACGCCGATCGCCGGGATGCGCAGATCGCGCAGCACGATCGCGGAGAACACCGCCGCCGCACAGATCACGGCGATCGCCAACAGGATCAGCTTCGCGGGCAGCACCGCGTTGATGTCGGTGTAGCCCGCACCGGTGAACGGCTTACCGCCGCGGGTGTGGCTCAGCAGCTCGTAGCGGTCCAGCCAGTACGCGAACGCCTTGAGCAGCATCAGGATGCCGACGAGCGTGATCAGCTGGATGCGCGCCGCACGGCTCAGCGCCCCGGCGCGCCCGGACAGCCGGATGCCGCCGAACAGGTAGTGGCCCAACAGGTTTCCGATGAAGGCCAGGAAGGCCGCGACGAACAGATAGTTCAGGACCAGACGGTAGAACGGCAGGTCGAAGGCGTAGAAGCCCAGATCCTTGCCGAACTGCGGGTCGGTGATCCCGAAGCTGTTGCCGTGCAGGAAGAGCTGCACGGTCTCCCACTGTCCAAGCGCGAACAGCCCGACGAACAATCCGATGAGCGCGGGGATCCCGAAGCCGACGAGCCGCAGCCGCGCCATCACCGCGGTGCGGTAGCTCGCCACCGGATCGTTGGGGCCGTTGGTCGGCACGAACACCGGCCGGGTGCGATAGGCCAGCGCCAGCCCGGCGAACAGGATCGAACCGATCAGCAGCGCAACGACAAGGAACAGCAGGATCTGGGTGAACAGCACCGTGGTGAACACCGAGCGGTATCCGAGTTCGCCGAACCACAGCCAGTCGACGTAGGTGTCGATCAGGCGCGGCCCGATCAGCAACAGGAGCACGATGACGGCCCCCACCGCGATGAGAATTCGGCTACGTCGTGTCAGCTTCGGCATTCGTGCCGCGGGCCGCATACCCACTCGATGACTCCAGTCTGGTTCCCGTACGTCCTGCTTGACGTGGCCACAACTCTACGCAACGGCTTTTCGCCGATGACCTAACAATGCGGCCGTTCGCCACCGGCGGACAAGGTCTTCAACGCGCCGACGGCCTCCGACAGGGTGCCGACCTTGACCAGCTCCATACCGTCCTGCGGTGCCGTCTTGGCCTCCTCGCAGTTGTCGGCCGGCACCAGGAAGATCGTCGCGCCCGCCTCGTGCGCGCTGAGCATCTTGTGGGTGATGCCGCCGATGGAACCGACCTCGCCGTCACCGGTGATGGTCCCGCTGCCGGCGACGAACTGCCCGTCGTTGAGGTCGCCGGTGGTGAGCTTGTCGACCACGGCCAGGGAGAACATCAGCCCCGCCGACGGTCCGCCGATGTTGGCGAGGTTGAAGTCGACCGCGAACGGCGCCCACGGCGCGTCGAGCACGCCGATGCCGAGGAACCCCTGATCGCGTTCGGGATGCTTGCCCAGCGTGATGGTGGCCGAGCCGGACGGCGCGTCCTTGCGCCGGTAGTCCAGGGTCACCTTGTCGCCCGGCTTGGTGTCCTTCAACAGGTCCTGGAACTCCTCGAGCTTGGTCACCGGCGTGCCGTTGACGGCGTCGATCGCGTCGCCGTCGTGCAGCTTGCCCGCCGACGGGCCCGGGTCGTTGACGTTCTCCACCGTCACCGCCATCGGGAAGTCCAGGTAGTGCAGTGCGGCGTACTCGGCGCTGCGTTCGGAGTTGCGGAAGTCGGCGGTGTTGGCCTCGTTGACCTCTTCGCGCGTCTTGTCGGGCGGGTAGACCAGATCGCGCGGAACCAGTTGTTCGCGGCCCGACAGCCACAGCGCCATCGCCTCGCCCAGCCGCAGCTGGTCGCGCTGCGACACCGTCGTCATGTTCAGGTGTCCCGACGTCGGGTAGACATCGGTTCCCTCGATCTGAACGACGGGCTTGCCGTCGACCTCGCCGAGCGTGTCGAACGTCGGCCCCGGCGGAGAAGCCGAAAGGCAGGTCAGCCATGCCCTCAACGGTACCCACCAGGACGCGCCCCGGTCGGTGGGCGCCTTCGCTGACAGCGAATCACGGCGCAACCTTTAGATTGGGCGGCGTGAACAGGCGGACTTTGACGTTGCTCGTCGCGCTCGTGCCGATCCTGGTGTTCGGGGTGCTGGTGTCGGTCGTGACGGTGCCGTACGTCTCCCTGGGGCCGGGGCCGACGTTCGACACGCTCGGCGAGGTCGACGGCAAGCCCGTCGTTCAGATCGAGGGAACCGATGTCTACC